>JAILCM010000152.1 GCA_024680155.1 Treponema sp. | reverse complement strand
AGTTTAGACGACGCCTCAACGGAATCTTCTGGCGCAACTGCTTCTGATGACATTGCTGATTTGAGTGGCCTCGACGATTTACCAAGCCTGGATGACAATTCATCCGAAGTTGCCGCTAACGACGATAATTTTTCTGCGCCTAGTTTAGATGATTTACTTGGTGGGGATGATGCATTTGGAACCGACGATTCAGCTGGTACAGAGGCTCCCGCAGATGGTACTGACCTTGGTGGTACCGACGACCTGGCTGGAGCAGATTCATTTGGTATCGATGATTTTGCAACCGATGGTTTAGATTCTCTTGGTGATTTGCCTGTCGCAGACGAAACTGCTTCTATAGATTCCGCTCCAGCAGACGACTTTTCAACCAATGATCTAGGTGATTTAAGTGACTTGGCAGATTTACCAAGCCTTGACGATACTTCTTCCGACGATAATTCAGCCGCTCCAAGTTTTGATGATTTACTCGGTGATTCTTCAGATGTAAATCCATCCGATCCATTTGCTTCTTCCGATGAATCTTCAAATCCGTTTGGAGCAATTGATTCTGGCGATTCAGCAGATTCATTTGATGTTCCTGATTTTTCCGACTCAACCGATTCAGATTCAACCGACACAACAAGTTCTGCAGATTCCGAAGATTTTGCATCAGCAACTCCAGACGGACTTTTTGATTCTTCCGACATGGAACTTCCAGATTTGGATATTCCTGATGGTTCCGGCGTAGATACAGGCAATCTCTTTACTTCCGAAATTCCGGATTATGATGATGGCCTCGATTCTTCTGATTCAATGCTTGATGGCGAAGCTGTAGAAGGTACTCTTGAAACTTTTGATACCTCTGGAATGGATGGCGACATCGACTTTGGAATTACAGACACAGATTCAGCACTTTCGGGTGGAAATGATTTTGAACTTGGTGGAGCTGATGAATTTGCCCTTGAAGGCAGCGATTTTGAAATTCCAGGCTTTTCTGATGTTGAATCTATAGAAGAAAAGAAATCAACTCCTGTATTTGGTGCAAAAGGTCGTGGTCGTGGAAAAGGCGGACTTGATTCTCCAGATTTTACAGGTGCATTAGAAAGCGAAAAACTTCCTCCAAATACATTAAGTGATGAACAGTACAAACGCTTCCTCAAAAATCTTAACGAATATCCATTAAATGTTCGTCTTGCCTTTGAAGATTTTATTGTTCAGGATGAATTTACC
The DNA here is from genome assembly GCA_024680155.1 of Treponema sp. Lineage (GTDB taxonomy): Bacteria > Spirochaetota > Spirochaetia > Treponematales > Treponemataceae > Treponema_D. The sequence goes on along the minus strand of JAILCM010000152.1, from coordinate 6,028 downwards.
GACGATGCAGAATTTGAAGTTATAGAAAAAATCCTTAATAAAGCTCCGGCTCGTCAGGTTGCAAGCGTTCTTGAAAAAATGCTTGATATTTCAATTCCTGTTCCACGCGATTTTGAACACCGTACAGCCGAAGAATACGAAGCTTATAAAAAATCAATTCAGTATCAGCTTAGAAACAAGATTATTCCTGCAATGATTGTTGGCGTTGTTGCAATTCTTGTTGGATGGGGCTTGTTCAATTTTGGAAAATTCTGCATTTATATTCCTGCAAAAGCCGTAAGTCTTTACAAACAAGGTTACGAACTTATTCAAAAAGACGAATATCCTCAGTCGGAACAGAAATTCAACGAAGCAGTAAAATATAAACTGAACAAAAAATGGTTCTTTAATTATGCCCGTGCTTACCGCGAACATAAACAGTACCAGCGTTCATCAGAAATGTATACAAAAATCCTGCGCAATTTTAAACAGGACAAACAGGCCGGACTTGAATATGCAGATATGATGCTTAACGATTTGTACAATTACGAACATGCAGAAGAAATTCTTAACCGCGAAGTTCTTGATTACCATATTAATGATGCAGATGGCCGACTTTTGCTTGGAGATACTTATCTTGAATGGGGAACCGAAAAGGATCCTTCAAAACTGGACCTTGCAAAAGAACAGTATTCAATTCTTAGTCAGATTTATGGTGCAAACGATTTATATAATTCACGATTAATGCGTTATTATGTCCGTACAGACAATCTTTTGCAGGTTCTAAATTATAAGGCCATTTTTGAAGAAAGAGAAAAATCACTTTCATCACAAGATTGTACCGAAATGAGCGGCTACCTTTTGGATAAACTTTACGGTCCGCTTTCACCTTCCGAAGAACAATTGCGTACTAAAATAGAAGGAATTAAGCCACTTCTCATTCGTGCAATCAAACTTGACCCGGATAATGCAGTTGGACTTTACAATCTTGGAAAATATTACGTAAATACAAACGAAATTTCTTATGTAGAAGCAACTTTAAAAGATTCAGTAAAGAAATTTTCACAAGCAGAAGTTCTTAAAAAACGCGATATTTACAAATTTATAGATGCATATCGTCTTCTTGGTGAAAATTACATCAAAACTGGCGATACAATGAAAGCTCAGGAACAGTACACCAACGGAATTTCTTTGTACACTACTGAACGCGACAATTCAGGTTTTGCAGGAAATCTTGATATTGGAAAACTTTACGCCGACCTTGCAAATCTTAATTATTTTGTTTCTGGTGATTACGACCTTGCAAAAGAAAATTACAAACATTCAATTGAACTTGGAAACGACAGTCCTGCAATCAGATACAGAATTGGTTATGTAAATTACCGCAATAAAAATTATCAGGAAGCGCTTGGTTCATTTATGAAAGCAGGTGAAGCAAACCGCAAAGAAGATAATCTTTTACTTGCAATGGCAAATACTCTTAGTCTCCGTGATGATGATTATTCGGCTGAAGGTTATTACGAACAGCTTCTTGCCCGCATGGATGATGAAATTGCCGATAAGCAGAGAGTTTTCCCTCGGACAAGTGCCCGCGATTACGATATTGTAAACACTTATTTAAAAGCTTCGAACAATTATGGTGTAACACTTCATCGTCTTGCAAAACGAACTGGAAACAGCGCAAAAAATGCACAGGCAATTGTTCAGTTCCAGCATTCATTGCGTGCTTGGGATGCCCTTACACGTAATCAGGAAACTCTTGTTCGTCTTGAAGGCAGTAACCTTGCACAGGAAAATATAAAATATATTACTCATATGTATTCAGATTATGAGCCGGCAATTTATATTGATATTCCGCGTACATTAACAGATGGGGAAGGTCTTTGATGTTTGATGAAGCAAAACGGACTTCTATGCTAAAAGAACTGTTCAGAAAGTCCATTCATATATGCAGTGCACTTGTTCCCACTTTGCTAAAGCTTGCTTACTGGCCGGTTATTTTTTGTCTTATTGGAGCTGCAGTTTTTTATTCATTAAGTGAATTTTTGCGTTTAAAAGGACGAAATATTCCGCTTGTTGCCAGAATTACAATGATTGCGGCTCGCGAACGTGATAATAATAAATTTGTTTTCGGGCCGGTAACGCTTGTAATTGGTATTTTGATTGCGGCTTTAACGTTGCCTTTGGAGTATGCGCAGGTTGGAATTTACGCTTTGTCTTTTGGTGATGGATTTGCAAGTCTTGTGGGACGGGCGTTCGGACACATAGAAATTCCGTATAGCGGCGGGAAAACGATTGCAGGTTCTACCGGTTGTTTTGTTGCTTCTGCGGCGGCGGCTTTTATTTGTTCCGGCAATCTTTTTATTGGAATTTCTGCGGGGCTTCTTACAATGCTTATAGAAGGACTTCCACTTGGCGATTATGACAATCTTGTAATTCCAATTGCGTGCGGTTCTTATTATTCAATCACAAGTTCAATTTTTGGAATTTAATCATTCCACAAATATTGATGGTGAAGTTCTCTTAAATACATAATCTGTCCGAACGAGGCAAAAATAAATCCAACTACAAGTCCGGCATAAGTTGATGTGCCTCTTAAAATTGTTAATCCAATAATCATTAGCGAAAATCCAATTGACGTAAGCTGCTTGTATTTTTTCTTTGCGTTTGAAATTATAAGGATTGTAATGCTCGCAATGTAGCAAATCATATTTAAAGAAAAAATTGTCTTTTTAAATCCAAAATCAACGCAGAAATTTGGCAGTAAGCGTGATGTATTCAGCGGGATTATTGAAGCAAAAAATAAACTCAACAAAATTGCAGAAAAAAGAAGTTGTTCAAGATTGATTTTCTGGTCTTCATCGGCAGAAATGGTTGTTCCCAAAAGCGAAAGTGGAATTATTAAATTTGCAAAAATGCTCGTGTTTCCGCACGCAATCAGCAAGGAAGAATAAGTTTTAGCAACATCAAAAACGGGAATCACAATCCTAACGCAATCAAGAATGACTCCTGTTAAAAAAAGATAAAAAAACAAAAGGTTTTGTGCCTGAGTTTTAGAAAATGCCCTTAATAAAATGTAAAAACTTAAAACTGCAAATAAAAGTTCCGTAAAAATTGCCGCAATCACACTAATTGGCGAATATTGCAGCATAAAAGGTTTTCCTTCAGTTTTAAATAAATCAAATTCTTCAAACGAAACAGAACCCCGCAAAATCTGAATTAAAACTATAGCTGTGATTGTAACAAGTACTGCAATCGAAAAAATCAAAAGTGTAAAATTTAATCGGTTTCTGGATTTTAAAGTCATAATTAAATAGTATCGGTTTAAGAAATTATAGTAAAGTGCGAAAAAAAAAATCCGAAAATAATAAAGTGATAACATTTTTATTCTGTGGTTTTATGGGGGAATAAATGAAAAAATTAGTTTTAGCAAGTTTGATTTTTACCTGTTCACTGTTTATGCTTTCTGCCGGTGATGTAGCTTCTTTTGTAGATTTAGGTTTTTCTGAAGATGGAAAAAGCTATGTTTTTGGGCAGTACGGAAGAACAGACAAGAAATTTCAGGGATGGGCAGAAATTTTCCAGGTTGATATTGCAAAAAATGATTATGTAGATAATGGTGTTTTTAGAATTAAGCCGACTGCTGTTACTGTTGATAAAAAGGGCAGCGAAGTTTACGAATCTCTTGAAGCAAAAAGCTACTATTATCTTAAGAATCTAAAGTGCGAAAAAGCAAATGCTGATCACGTTCTTTATATTTGTGATGACGTAAACAAAAAAGGAACCGATAAAATTGTTTTCAAGGATTTCCGCAGTGCAAATCTTGAAGCTCAGAATTCGTATTCAATTCAGCTGGTTCCAACAATCACTGGTAAAGGAAAAAGCGTAAAATCATCATTCTATATTATGGTAGACAAACTTGATTCGCAGGGAAAAGTGATTTCTTCTACCAAAGTTGGAACTCCTTCAATTGTGCGCAAAGGAATCAGCAATTATAAAATTGAACGCATTATGTGCGATAAATCAGAAAAGAATTTTATTTTTGTGGTAGAAAAAATCCTTGAAGATGATACTGGAATTTCAATCCGCTACATGGTAGAAGCTGCCGAAATAAAATAACATTGCAGTTCATGGGGTGTTGCTATAAGCAATAGTTCATACGGGGATTTTTTTTCGTTCTATTTTGGAAAAAAACGCAAAAATTTATAAAAAAAATTTGTAAATTTGGTCCGAAATGAACATTTTAAAGCAATATTATATATAGGAATTGTTTTCCATAATTTACCTCCTCTAGGAAGGGGTGTTCAAAAAGAACAACCCTTCCTTATTTTTTATTCAGGGGGCATTTAATGAAATTTAAATCAAATTTCAAAGGGGCACTTCTGTCTTTGGCGGAAGTTTGTGTGCTGGTTGGAATTACTCTTGTTTCGGTAGTTCCCTTTTCGTGTAAGGTTTCAACTAGAGGAATTCAGCTCTTGGATGGGGATTATACTCCGCCAAAGCTGGACAGCTATCTTGTTCTTGATTCTAAGACCATTGAATTAACTTTTAGTGAACAGGTTAAAGTTACAGGAACGGTAGTTTCACCTTTTGTTGAAGGCGTGTCGGATTCGGATGAACATTCTACTACGGATGAACTGTCTCCGGCTTTGGCTGCGGCTGTTGGGGAAGATGAAGCTATTTCTTCTGAGGTTGTTTATGACGAGGATAACTTGAATGTTGTAAAAGTTGTTCTTGAAAAAGAAGCGACTATTGGAATGAAGTATGAGTTGTATGGTGTTGTTGAAGATTTACATGGTAATACTTTGACGTTCGCGGTTGCTTTTGTTGGGTATAATTCAAGAATTCCAAAACTGGTTATGACCGAAATTCAGACGGATATTGTTACTAAAAATGCTGCAGAAAAAGCGGATGGTACAAGAAGAGCGGAATTTGTAGAGTTTTTAGCTTTGTCGGATGGAAATTTGTCTGGTCTTGAACTATGTGGTGGAGCGTATGGAGAAGCAAAAAATTATGTTTTTCCTGCTGTTGAAGTAACTAAAGGCGAGATTTTTGTGGTTCATTTGCGCAACACAGGTGAGGGCTGTATTTCGGAAGAAGATGCGGATTTAACTTTGGCTAAAGGCGCGTATACTGACGAAAATGTCCGTGATTTGTGGGCGGTAAATGATTCTAAGTGCTTTGGTTCTAAGACGGATATTATTGTTTTGAAGAATACACTTACGAATACAATTGTTGATGCGTTTATGTTTAGGGAATGTTCGGTTACTACTTGGGAAAATCTTAAAATTGACTATTCGGAGGATGTTGCAGCTGCAGGTTTGTATGAAGGTGCAAGCGTGGATTTTGCAACAATTGCCGATGGTAAAACTGCATCATTAACTTTTACTCGAGTTGATTCACTGGATTTGTATGGAAAAGTTCTTAGTGGCAGCGAAGAAATTTCTGTTGGAGTTTCTTCACCTGAAACATGGAACTCAAATTCAAAGGCGAGTCCTGGTGTAATAAATTAATTTAGTTTGTTTTTAGTTTTTTGGCTTTTTTTTCTCCTTTTGGCTTTTATAGCCGGGTGGATTCTTGAAGAGTATGGAAAAGATTTTTGTTAATTCTGTCTGTGCCCTTTAAAAATCCGCCTTTTTGTGCTAAAGTTTGCCTTATGGTAGAACTATTAGCTCCTGCGGGAAATATTGAATCTCTTGATGCTGCAATCGGTGAAGGTGCAGATGCTGTTTATTTGGGCTTAAAAAGCTTTAATGCAAGAATGCGAGCCACAAATTTTGCGTGGAATCAGTTTGAGGCAGCTGTTGAATCTTTACATCGTCAGAATAAAAAGATTTATGTAACTGTAAATACGGTATATGAAGAACGTGAAACAGAACGTTTATATAGATTTCTTTCTTATTTAAATGAAGTTGGACCTGATGGTTTGATTGTTCAGGATTATGCTGTTATGCGTATGGCTCAGGAATTTTTCCCGAATCTTGAACTTCATGCTTCTACCCAGATGAATGTGGAAAGTTCCAATGCTGTAAAACTTCTTCAAAAAGAA
>JAILCM010000122.1 GCA_024680155.1 Treponema sp. | reverse complement strand
AACAAGGTAATTCTTATTGGAATTGCAAAAAACGGAAAATGGTATCTTCAGGACAAAGCTGAATACGAAAGAATTTTGAAAGATGAAAAAGCATCTCTTTCTATTAAAGAAGATTCTTCAAAAGCAGTAAGCGTAATTCCTGGTGGAAAGAAAAATTGTCTTTGCGTTGGCGGCAAAGCTTTGGACGTAGATGTAATCTTCCCGGCTCTTCACGGAACTTATGGCGAAGACGGTACAATTCAGGGCCTTTTTGAAATGGCAGATATTCCTTACGTTGGATGTACACATCTTGCTTCAGCAATCACAATGGATAAAGAAAAAACAAAGATGATCTGGCAGAGTGTTGGACTTCCAGTTGTTCCTTATGTTTGCATGAAACGCTGCGTAATGCTTGATTCTGTTATTTACGACGCATTTTTGGATGAAACAGAAAAAGAACTTGGCTACCCGATGTTTGTAAAACCTTGCTGTGCTGGAAGTTCAAACGGAGCTTCAAAAGCTAAAAACCGCAAGGAACTTTCTTTTGCTCTTATGGAAGCTTTTTCTTGGGATGACAAGGTTCTTATTGAAAAATCAATTAATGCACGCGAAGTTGAATGCTCAGTTACAGGAAATTCAGTTACCTACCCTGCAGACAGCGACACAGAAGAAGTTGTGGCTTATATTCCTGGTGAAATCATGCCAACACACACCTTCTACGATTTTGATGCAAAATACAACGATCCTGATGGTGCAAAACTCCAGATTCCGGCTGAACTTACAGAAAATGATTTAGAAAAAATCCGCAAAACTGCAGTCGCCGCCTACAAAGTTTTGGATGCAACTGGTCTTTCGCGCGTAGATTTCTTCATTGATAAAGATACAAAACAAGTTTATTTAAACGAAATCAACACAATGCCGGGCTTTACTACAATCAGTATGTTCCCAAAAATGTGTGATGCAGCCGGATTAAAATTCCCGGAACTTGTAAAACTTTTGATTGATGAAGCTTTTGCACGTTACGAAGCTAAGAACAAGCTAAATACAAACAGATAAAAGCAAAAACTCATGAAATAACGCTTTTTAGAAATATTCTGAGAATCGCATTTCATAGTTTTGGAATCGCATTTTAAAACTAGACTTCAAAAAGATTTTATGTTAAAATAGTCTAATCATTTTAACATTATTCTAAAAAAAAAGATATAAGGATATTTTTATGAAAAAAGGTATTTTATACACAGTCGGTTCAGTAATCATACTGATTCTTTGTTTTGTAGCATTCATTCTTCCAAGTTCTTTGGGAAGAGGAACTCAGTCACAAATGCCAGTATTCGGAAAATACAATAAAAAACAGATTCGTTACGACAACAAAGTTTTGCAGAATGCAGTTCAGTACTATGGTCAGATGTATCAGTACTACGGAATGGAAATTACACCAGAAATTCACTATAACATTTATAAAGAAGCATTCAATCAGGCAGCTCTTGCTACAGCTTATGAAGATTACGCAGAAAAAGCTGGAGTTCAGATTCCAGAAAATGCTGTAAATCGCCAGCTTAGAACTTACTATCAGGACGAAAACGGAAAATTCTCAGAAAAACTTTATCGTCAGGCAGATCCTTCAACTGTAAAAAATCAGCGTCAAGATATTGAAGACTCACTTATGCGTTCTGCTTTCTATAATGATAACTTTGGTTCAAAAGAAGATGTTTTTGGAAAAGATGCTTTCTACGGAACAAAAGTTTCTGATGCAGAAGTTACATTCCTCCAGAATTATGGAAAAGATTTGCGTGCATTCAGTCTTGCTTCTTTTGATAAATCAAATTATCCAGAAGAAGAAAAAGCAAAATACGCTGCAGCAAATAAAGCAAAATTCGCTAAATATGATATGTCTGTAATTACTGTAGAAGATGAAGCAACTGCAAACAAAGTTCTTGCTCGTCTTAACAACAAAGAACTTACTTTCACTGATGCAGTAACTGAATATTCAGAAAAGAATTACAGCAACACAGAAGGAAAAGTAAACAGCAGCTATCAGTACCAGATTGAAAATAATCTTGAAAATAAAGATGACCTTGCAAAACTTTCAGCTCTTGCTAATGGTGAATTGAGTTCTGTAATCAAAACTCGTTACGGCTATTCTATTTTCCAGAAAGATGGCGAAATTGAACAGGCTGATCTTGAATCAGATACAATTAAACGTGCAGTTTCTTCTTACATCACAGCTTATGAAACAACAATGATTGAAGATTATTTTACTGCAAAAGCAAAAGAACTTATTTCAATTGCTAAAGCAGGTGATTTTGAAAAAGCTTGTACTGAAACAGGTGCAACTTTTGTTGAAGTTCCAGCATTCCCATTAAACTACGGAAATGTAAGCGTAACACAGACTGTAGATACTTCACTTGCAGGTCTTTCTAGCGCAGATAAAAATGAAAACTTCCTTAAGACCGCTTTCTCTCTTAAAGAAAATGAACTTTCAGAACCTCTTGTTTTGAACAACACAGTTGCAGTTCTTAAACTTACAGCTATTGAAACCCATGAAGCAAACGAAGATGATATTCCTTCAATTAATACAGACATTGAAGATTACGATTCTTCTTCTGCAGAATCTGCAATTCTTTCTAGTTCAAAATTTGAAGATAACTTTACATCAATTTACTTTTCACAGGTTGCTTCAAACTAAGCTGCAATCTTAATAAGGATTTGATTTGAGCGAATCTGAATTAAAAAAGCCCTGCCTTGTACAAACACCGCAGGGCTTTTCTGTTTCTTACAAAGAACGTTTTCTCTATTCAAAATATGCTCCACAAAAAGCAATTTTAACAACAATTGAAAAAATTGATATATTGCCAGGTACGTTAATTTTGGGCTGCTCTCCTGCCCTTTTTTATGGCATTCCTGAACTTTTAAAAAAAATACCCGAAAACTGTTTTTTGATTGGCTGTGAATTTGATAAAGAACTATACGATTTTTCTAATAATATTCTAACCACAAACGAAATTAAACTTTTTGAAGATTCCAGATTTCTTTTTCTTCCCCCAGATGAACTAAATAATCTTCCATACTTAGTTTCTGGACAAACAAATAAACTTGAATCAAAAAATGACATTTATTATAACAAAATGCCACCAATTGGTACGTTTAAACGGGCAATTCGCATAGATTTTTCTGCTGGAACACAATTCAACTCCGCTGCTTTCGATGATTTATCTTTTGCAGTTACAAATTCAATTGCTACGTTCTGGAAAAACAGGCTTACACTTACTCAATTTGGACGAAAATATTCACAGAATCTGTTTAAAAACATAAAAAATCTCCCGCACACGGTTCCAATAAATAACTATTTTAATTCAGTCGGTAAAAGCATCATTGTATTTGGAGCGGGAGAAAGCACAGACGACGGAATAAAGAACATAAAAGCTGAACGAGATTCCTACTATATAATTTGCGCCGACACAGCAATGATTCCACTTTTAAAAAACGGAATTACACCTGATGCAGTTTTTCTTGAAGAAGCGCAAAACGTTATAAGCAAGGCATTCATTCATCCAGAACGAACAAACAAAAAGATTCATTATTTTGCAGGATTAACTTCAATTCCACAACTTTATAATTTTGTTCAGCCGGAACAAATTTCGTATTTTACAACAATGTATACAAAAGCGGCATTTTTAGATGATTTACTTAAAAAGAATTTACTACCACCACAAAATCAACCGTTTGGCTCCGTTGGATTAACAGCTTTGTGGTATGCACTAAAATTCAGAAAGGATGAATCTGTTCCAATTTACATTTATGGCCTAGATTTTTGCTATAGTGCAGGAATTACGCATACAAAAGGTGCTTTAGCACATAAACAAAGACTTTCAGTTGCAAACAGACTAAATCCCGCTGTAAATTATTCTGCCGCGTATGTAAACGCTTATAAAGTGAACGGTAAATACGGAAAAACAATGTTTACAACAAAAGCATTGCATAATTATTCTGTACTGCTCAATTATTTTTTTAAGAGCGAAAAAAATGTATACGATTCAGCAAAAACTGGACTTGAAACAATTTTTGAGAAAAGGCAGCCGGAAGTAAATGTAATATCAACGCATGCGGAGAACTCAACCTCAGCTGAATCAAAAGTTTCATCCAAATATCCGCCGGAATTCAGCTCAGAAATAGCCGCATATTTTGAGCAGGAACAATCTGCCCTCATCCAATTACGCGACATTCTTACTGGAAATACAAAAATCCCACAAACCGAAGCCGACGAACTTATAAAAAAAATTGCAGCCCCAAGAGAGTACCTTTACCTGCACTTCCCCGACGGCCAGCAATTCAGCATGGAACTTTCATTCCTAAAACGTATACGAACTTCGATTGACTTCTTTTTGAAGGTGCTTAATTAGATTTGATTATAAATTTATAAGTTTGCATAAAAATCAGAATGTGGGACGCAGGAAAAAATTAAGGAGGGGCCCCCGAGGGGAGGATACCTTGATTCTTTTCCTGAAGATATTAAAAGAATGGTAAAGCTAAAAAATGCTTCCGCATTTTTTATAACGCTTTGCTATAGAACAACGCCCGCCAGCGGGCTTACACATTAATTATCTTCTTTCTCTTTCAGTACTGCCAGGAATGCGCTCTGAGGCAATTCTACATCACCAATCATTTTCATGCGCTTTTTACCTTCCTTCTGCTTTTCCAAAAGTTTGCGTTTTCGGGTAATATCACCACCGTAACATTTTGCAAGAACGTCTTTTCGCACTGGATTAACGGTTTCGCGTGCAATAATCTGGCTACCAATTGCACCTTGAATTGCAACCTTAAACTGCTGACGGCTGATTTCACCTTTAAGACGCTCACATACTTTTCGTGAACGTTCAACAGCATTCTGCTTGAAAGTAAGAAGCGATAAAGCATCGACAATTTTACCATTAAGAAGGATGTCTACTTTTACAAGGTCTGTCGGGCGGTAACCGATGATTTCGTAATCAAAAGATGCATAACCACGACTGTAACTTTTTAGGCGGTCGTAAAAATCAAACAAAACTTCGGAAAGTGGCATTTCGTAACTTAATTCAACGCGTTTTGTATCAAGATACTGAATATTTGTCTGGATTCCGCGTTTTTCGGTACAAAGCGACATTATCGAACCAATAAATTCAGCCGGAGTAATGATTGAAGCCTTGATATAAGGTTCTTCTGCATCCTTAATTCGTCCCTGTGGATATTCAGAAGGATTATCAATAAACATTTCTTCGCCGCTTGTAAGATGAAGCTTATAACGAACAGATGGAGCTGTAAAAATAACAGCCTGATCAAAGTCGCGTTCCAAACGTTCCTGAATAATTTCAAGATGAAGGAGTCCCAAAAATCCGCAGCGGAAACCGTTACCAAGAGCAACAGAATTATCTTTCTCGTAGATAAGACTTGCATCGTTAAGTTTAAGTTTTTCCATACTGCCTTTAAGTTCTTCGTAATCGTTTGAATCCATCGGGTAAATTGAAGAATAAACTACAGGCTTAACTTCCTTAAAACCAGGCAAAGGTTCACTAATAGGATTTGCAACCGAAGTAATTGTATCACCAACACTAACATCACTTACAGTTTTAATTCCAGAAATGATATAACCAACATCTCCGGCCTCCAGAACACCAGTTTCTTCATAATTAATCTTAAAAATACCGCATGATTCAACCTTGTATTCGGCACCATTGCTCATCATTTTTACAATATCACCAGTTTTAAGGCGGCCTTCCATTACACGAACATGAACTACAACACCACGGTAGGCATCATAATGGCAGTCAAAAATTAAAGCAGCAAGAGGATTTTCGGGATTTCCAGTTGGTGCAGGAAATTTTGTAACGATTGCTTCCATCAACTCATCAATTCCCTCACCTGTTTTGGCAGAAACGAGCATTGCATCAGCGGAATCAAGACCAAGTTCATTATCAATCTGATGTTTGCAAGATTCAATATCGGCAGAAGCAAGGTCAATTTTGTTGATTACAGGAACCATCGTCAAATCCTGCTCTAAAGCCATGTACATATTTGAAACTGTCTGGCTTTCTACCCCCTGAGTTGCATCAATTAAAAGAAGAGCGCCTTCACAAGAAGCAATTGCACGGCTAACTTCATAAGAAAAGTCTACGTGACCAGGTGTATCTACAAAATTAAGTTCGTAATCATGACCGTCTTTTGCGTGGTAAGGAATTGTTACAGCCTGACTTTTGATTGTAATTCCACGCTCACGCTCAATATCCATATTATCAAGAATCTGATTCATCATTTTGCGTTCGTCAACAATTTTTGCCTTTTGAATAAGACGATCAGCAAGAGTTGATTTTCCGTGGTCGATGTGTGCAACAATACAAAAATTGCGCTTATATTTCATTTCTGTCATAAAAACCTCTTTTACCTTTTTACAAAATTAAAAATAATATGGACTATCGTAAGGAGCGGAAAGAACCAATCCTATATCTAAAAATCCTTTTTTACGCCGCTGAACAAAAACATTGGCAAGAAAATATTCATTTTCATCAAGAAATTTTACTTCACGAACAGTTACCGGGTCATTTTCCGAAAAGCCCATTTCATCCGCGGTGCTTCCATTCAAGACTTTTACAATTTTATAGGATTTTCGGCTCATTGTCGATGAGGGGACAAGCTGCATTCCAAAAATCGGCAAGAATGAATCGGCAACAAAATCACTTTTATAAACTTCTTTTAGCGGATATTCAGGACGTTTTTCCATATAAACAAGAACATTTTTTTCTTCACCATCACGAACAACCGTACAATTAAGCATTGTTCCCGGCTGAAAACTCAACTGTGCAAACTGAAATTCTTCCAGAGAACTGACTTTTACTCCATCAAGACTCGTTATTACATTCCCTGCACAAAGTCCACAAAAAGCAGCAGAACTTCCCGGCATAACATACTGAACTTCAAGACCTTTCTTTACGCCGGCAACTTTTTTTGTACGACCGTAAGCACCAATCCAAACATGGTTAAATTCACCACCCTTATACAAAAGAGGAAGTTCCTGTCTTAAAAACTCAACTGGAATTGCAAAATTTAATCCCTGGAATTGCAACATGCCCGCAAAAACAACGGCCTGAACCCTGCGCTTTTCGTCAATTAAAGGTCCGCCGGAATTTCCAGAATTTACTGCCGCATCAATCTGGAAAACATAGCCTAAAGTCATAAGTTTGCGTTCGGTAGAAGAAATAATTCCAGAAGTGAGAGTTCCTTCAAGACCAATTGGAGTACCTATTGCAGAAACTTTATCACCTACTTCTAAATCGGTACTGGAGCCAAGTTCAAAAACATGTGGCGGTGTAATTTCAACCTTAAGCAAAGCCAAATCCATAATCGGATCGTACCCCACAACTTTTGCAGGAATTTTATTATCCATATCAGATGGCAATTTTATGTAAAGACGTGAAAATCCTTCGTATTTTGGATTTACCATTGAATCTATAACATGATGATTTGTAATTAAATATCCGCGTTTATCAATAAAAAAGCCGGAACCAAGTACAACGTCAACTGAGCCAACGCCATTTTCAACTTTTAGCCCGCGGTCAACCCAAATTGTAACTGTAGAATTTATACATTCATTGATTGTTTGCGGCAAAATATTTTCAGCAGGATTTTCGTAAACGGGAGTTTTATCTTCAACTTGAGAAAGCAAAACCGAAAAAGAACTTACATCCGAAAGCCCGGTCGCCTGCATTGATTTATAATATCGCAAAGCCTCGTAATAATCATTTTGCTCAATAGAAGCCTTAAACTGCTGCCCAACATAATCATAGCATTCTTGAATAATGGCTTTATCTTCAAGTTTTAAAGCACGCCACAAAGCCCTAACCGGTTCCTGCGGCTTAATTTTCCGGATTTGCTCAATTTCATTTTTGATAACATCTTCATTAGTATAATCCAGCGGCTCCGGAATTTTTGCAGGATCTTTTAGCGAATTACATGAAAATAATAAAAAAAGTGCGGGAATCAGAAAAAGAAAGGATTTTTTCATTATTAATTTTCATCCTCATCTTCTTCGATATATGATTCCGGTAATTCACGGCAAAAATATAGGTCATCAATTTTTATTACAGAAAAACGTTTCTCCTGATTTTGAACAATATTAACTACACCACTTTCTGCTGAATGAACCTGCTTCATGATTGCATTTTCATCAGCCCAGGATGAACGTTTTTGCAGCCAGTAAATATAATCCTGCGAACCTTTTTCAACAGGAACTTCTTTTTTACCAACCTTTATTTTTTGAGGAAGTCCGCCGATTTTTGTAAGAATAACACGAGGAAGTCCATTTTGCGAATAAAAATAGATTTCTTCCATGTCGGCATCGGCAAATTTGTAGTATTCATAATCCCAAATTCCGTTGCCATCGTTATCCCATGAAGAAACTTTATTTCCTTTTCCAAGATATTCTTCTTTAAACTCGATAATTGTATCATTATTGCGGTCAATTTCTACTTTTTTAAGATACAATTTTTCTGCAAACGGAACATTTCCAAACGCATTTTCTATAATCAAACGTTCTTCAGTTGTATTATGTGAACCATCTGAATCAAAATCATAAGTTTCGGAAGTTTCAAAAATACCGTTACGGTCATAATCTACATAGCGGATAAAAGGAAAACCGTTTTCCATAGACGCATAAGCAAATTTTCCAATATTGTCGGTGAAATTTGCAAAAACAGGATTTCCATCAAAATAAGTATAAACAACTTTTGAGTTTCCGTTTTCATTTGCAGAAACTTCAATGCAGGATGTTTTCTGGATAAGTTCACGTTTTTCTGGAGCTGTAAGCTCACAATTTACAAAAGGAATGTAAAAAGCAGTTTCAAGCCGGTCAAAAGCAGGAAGAATTATCATGTCAAAAGGCGTATAAACAAAATCATCATTCAAAAAATAATAAACTGCATTTTCTTTATTTTTATTCACACAACTTACGGCCGGATACAAATCATAAAAAACTTCAGTAGCTCCATTTTCAAAAGAAGCAATAAGCGGAACTCCAAAATCGCAGACAGCATACAAATCTTTTTCGCCATCCATATTTTTATCGTAATTTACATATTGTGGACGACCGCGTGAATAACTAACTACAAGCTCATTCTGCAAATCAAGATTTTCGTCTATATAAAGAGTGCCTTCAAAAGCCGTTAGCCGAACGTTTAAATCCTGAAGCAAAGATTCATCGGTAATAAGCGGAATAAAAGCCTGCAAAACCGAAAGTGAAACATCACCCGACAAAGTATTTATAAAAAGATTATATGCCATTTCTTGGGAAATTACTCCGGCAGAAAGGGCTGCAACTGCAAAAAGCGGATGAGATGAATCCTTTTCTCCAATTGCTTTTACAAGACGAGCACGAGTTTCTCCTGTTGCAAAAAAAGAAGCCAAAAGTTCAAATTCAGTTGATTCAGTATTGTAATCAGGTAATTTTATAATATATGAATCTGCAATTGATTGTACCAGCGGCGGAATAAAATATTCAATTCCATCAAGTTTTGCACGAGTCATAAAAGAATATTCAAAAGTAAAAAACAATTCAGGAAAACGTGAATCGACAGGATAGATTTTTCGCGCACTGTTGATTTTATCTCTTGCCTGCTCAATTGAATCGGCGGTTGCAAGACGGTACAAATCTTTTATTCGGATGAATTCAGCGTCTGCGGAATAAATAAAGCCTTCATTATTCAAAATTGCAAGGGATTCTTCGTAAAAACCTGTATCGCAAAGTAAATCAGCATATAAGATTCGCGCACCGTTTTTGTTGTAATTAATCCATGTGTCAGAACTAAAAGCCTGTTTTATAGAAGAAAGTATCTGAGCCTTTGTAGAACCAAGTTTTGATTGAGCCATTGCCTTTATATAATATAAGTCTGACACGGCATCATCATAAGCAAGTCCAGTTTCTGCCTGAGAAAGTGCACCATTCCAATCATCCGAAAGAATAAGGCTTTCTGCAATCTTTAGACAACGTTCTGCTGTTTTTCTGTTTATTTCTGCAAGTTTTGAATTCTGTGCTCCAAGAAAAAACGGTAAAAGTAAAAAAATATTGACCACAAGAACAATTCTGAACTTTTTCATATTTCCTCTATATAATATGCAAATAATTTGCAAAAACTAAATCCAGTCTTTAAAACCAAGGACACTTCCTATAATAAACTTACGGTTTTGTTCCGGGTTACAAAGTTCTTCAATTACAGGAATGATTGACTTTGATTTTTCGGGAACGCGCCAGTCGGAATAAATATCCTTAATTTTTTTTGAACTTCCGTCAGCACACGGCACTGTATCATCCAATCTGAACGAACTCACACAAAACGGCAGCTCAATTTTTTTAAGAACAATATTTCCATTCACCGCAACAGAAACTTCATTTTCTATTTCGCAAACTTCTAAAGTTCCAAAAGGAAATTCAAATTTTCCTTTTTCTTCTATTATAACAAAAAAATTCAAATCAGTACTGTTTTTATTCGTTTTTTTTATAAAAAGATTTTCTTTTTCTGCACAAATTTGAATATTTCTAAACGTTTTTTCAAAATGAATCGACTTGCAATCTGTAACATCACATAAAAACTGATATGGAATTCGTTCATCCACGCCCAGCCCGTTCATAGCATTTAAAAGCACCCTTATACGAACACCCTTTTTTAGAGAATCAAATGTGGAACGGTTAATTTTAAGTTCGTCGCCAACAGAACCGCTGATTTTAACATCACAACATGTACTCGAGGATTTTTTCTTACAAAGACTTCCATTATTTTCCCTGGACTTTTGCAAAACTGATTCAGCCTCTTCAACCGCTCCACTAATAACTTCCGCATCATCATTGGCTTTTTCGGCACCGGAAAGAAGGGCTTTTTTCCAACCGTCAAAATTTTCATTCAAAAACGGAATAAGACGACGACGGATTTTGTTTCGTAAATAATTTTCATCAAAGTTTGATTTATCGGTTCGCCAGCTTTCGTTTTTTGCCACCAGATACTGTTCAATCTGTTCACGCGAAATATCAAGCAGTGGCCGGATGATTTTACCATTTGTTCGCGGAATGCCACCTGAAGAAGAAGCCGAAGCCCCCTGCAAAAAACGCATTAAAATTGTTTCAAAATTGTCATTCTGATTATGAGCAAGACACAAAGCATCCAATTTTTGTTCGTTAATAAATGATTCAAAAGCTTTATAACGCAATTCACGGGCAGCCGCTTCAATTCCATAACATTTTTCCTGAGCAAGAACTTTTACACTTCCCCTTTCAAGTTCATACGGAAAAAACTGAACCGGAAATTCCTGCTCATACAAGCGTTCACACAAATTACGAACAAATTCAAAATCGCCGCAAGTTTCTTCATCAGGACGGATAAAATGATTTACGGAAATTACAAAAAGACCAGCACCAGATTTTTTACAAAGTTCAGCAAGTGAAAATAAAAGGGCAACAGAATCTGCTCCACCAGAAACCGCCGCACCAAGACGCAGTCCAGTACAAGCTTTTTCATCAAGAGAAATTCCGCATTTTTTAAGACCATCGTAAACAGAATCTTCAAATTCTGACACTACATCCGTTTTACTCACTCTACCTTGACCAGCCCAAATATCATTTTATCACAAAATATAAGGTTTTTAGTACCAATATTTAAAAAAATAAAAGGCTGTCACAAAAAGACAGCCTTTCGTTTGACCAAAGCTAAAATTAGCGAGCTGGAGAAACAGTTACCAATGGAAGATTAGCATCTGTAAGAACTTCAACTTTACTATCAAGCTGCAAATCTTTTACGCGCAAAGCTTCACTAGCATTGATTTTTGAAATATCAGCTGTAATTGTTTCTGGAAGGTCAGCAATAAGAGCCTTGATTTTAATCTGGTTATTGCGTTCTTTCTTGAATCCACCTTTAAGAACACCAGCTGGAGTTCCTGTAAAGTGAACCTTAATATTCATAACCAATTTTTCATCTGCTGCAGGTACAAAGAAATCTGCATGAAGAACTTTGTCATTGCGGATGTTGTATTCTGCATCTTTAATAAGAGCGAGATTTTCTTTTCCGTCTACAACAAGGTTGATTGAAGTTGTTGGAGTGATTGTTCTCCAGATTTTGTTGAATTCAACTTCGTTTACTTCGAGCATTGTAGCTTCACCCTTGTTATTGTACATAACTGCTGGGATACTACCTACTTCACGAAGTTTTTTAGCTGCTGTTTTACCAGATGCTGTTCTAGTTTTTGCATTAAGTGTCAGCTTACTCATTTTCTAAAGCTCCTTATATCTCTGAATGTCTGTCTATAATATCAAAAAAGCGCATTAATTTCAACAGAACCGTAGGATTTTTTTTAAATTTAGGCGCAAGTCTTAACAACAACTCGCCTTTCGTGGCTTACCTACGGACGGTCTGCATACGCAGACTGCTGGCGCACCACTACACGCTCGGGCGGTGCTGGTTCTGCTTATTGAATTAGTTGATACATAAAAAAAAGCGTCC
>JAILCM010000121.1 GCA_024680155.1 Treponema sp. | reverse complement strand
TCGTTGTAAATGTAATTTCTCTGATATTCCGGCTGAATCACAAGCTTTCCGTTCAGCCCAAAAAGCCCCTTTTCCTCAAATTCGTTGTACACAAAGCCTTCGCACAACTTTTCAATCGTAATGTCAGTTCTCAGTTCAGTTTTCATCCTCTTTCTCCTCTGGTGGCTCCCCCGTCGTGGCATTCGCCGCGCCGGGGTCGGGCTTTTCGGGGTTCCGCGCTAACCGCGCTCCATTCCTGCGCTCCGCTATGCTACGCTTCGGAACGGCTTCGCTGCCCCTACAATCCCTAGCCTGTGAAAGCTCGCAGGCGGGCAGTTATTTTCGTTTTATAAGTATTCTTCGATAAGGAATAATTGCTTTTCCATTTTCGTAATACCCAAGTAAAGGGTGTCCTTTTGATACTTGTCCTTTATTTCCTTGTGCAAAATAATCATCTACAAATTTTTGAGACATTCCTTCATAACCATCAATTCCTAATTGGCTTAATCCGACTATCATAAATTGTTCTGGGCAATACTTGTCCAGAAAGCTGATTGGAACTCCCATAACTCCGGTATAATCATTTGGAATTGAATCAGTAAAAGGAACTTCAATTGCATCAAAATTGTCATATTTAAAATAACCGATATTTCTTATTTCTTTGTGCTTTGAGAATTTTATGTTTTCTAATTCTGTCATGAGCTGTAAAGGTGTGTGTCGTTTTCCATGTTCTATGTTCGTAAACCAACATACATTTCGAAACTTTACTAATCCTGTAGATTCGTTAAATACTCCAGAAGCATAATCTTTTCTTGCCTTTTCCGGCAAACCAAAAAAAGCATTTCCTGTAGAAAATCCGTTTCCTAACCACATTTCATTTTCTTTTATCAGCGGAAATATCTCTTTATAAGTTATTGCATTCATATTCCCGATAATTGCAAAACTTTTCTTACCTTCAAAAATCCACGCGACAAATTCCCTAAACAAACTGAAGGGCGGATTTGTTATAATTACATCGGCTTCATCACGGAGCTTTTTGATTTCTTCGCTTCTGAAATCTCCGTCACCATTCAGATATTCCCACTTCAAATCCTTTTCATCAATTTTATTGTCATTGTTTTCATCTTTTGTAAGGGTGAAGATTTTTCCTTTTGCTTTTGAAGTTTCGATTTTAAATCGTGGATCAACGGTTTCAAAGAGTGTCGGTTGATAATCAAAATCGACTTTCTTGCTGTTATAGGCATAGGAAGTAGAAATCAGTTTTTTAATTCCATATCGTTCAAAGTTATTTATAAAGAACTTTGTAAAATTGCTCCATTCCGGATCATCACAGGGAAGAAGAATAGTTTTGTTGCGGAAAACATCAGGATTGTAATCGATGTAGGCGTTTATTTCATTTTGAATGTCTGCGTATTGGGTGTAAAACTCATCATTTTTTGCTGCTTTTGCTTTACCAAGATTTGTGTTTGCCATATTTGTCTCAAATACCAAAAAGTTTTATAAAAATACCAAATGGTAGTTATAGAAATATATTAATACCAATATCTCATTATTTAAAGAGTAGAATACCAATTGGTTTTAATATGGGATTATGAGTTTTTGGGAGAACGTAGATTCAGAATTAAAATTTATAGGAATGGAAAGAAAGGAACTTGGAAAAATTGCAGGTTTCCCTGAATCGTATATTTCAAAAGGAATTACTAGAAAAAGTTGTCCCAATGCTGATTTAGCTCTAAGAATTGCAAAAGCCCTTAATGTATCAATAGAATATTTAGTTACAGGAAAAAAAGGCGAAGAGCAATCTGAAACTGGAAGAGTTACGCCTCAAATTGTTCAACTAATTACAAAACTCAATAAATTTTCGTCTAAGCAAAAACAAATCTTTTTTGATTTAGCAGAAGTTATCGATAAAAATTAAAAATCGGTTAGGGCATGGAGCAGGCGCGTAGCGAGCCACTGGACTGAAGGAACGAAGTGAGTGAGGGAAGCGGCTGGAGCGTTAGCGGAACTGCGTAACGCCCGACCTGCCGTGGAGTTTTGCGCAACGGCAGGGAACCGCCAGATAAGTATTAGCAGTAGAAAGTCAAATTTTCAAAATGCTTTTTCCATTCTGCACAAATGTACAAAGCCTGTACTTCAATAACGGAAATAATATCGTTGAGAATGTGGGCTGGGATTTTTGATTTGTTGTGAGCAACGATTCCGTGCAAAGATTTTGTAATCCATATTTTTGTACCATTTGGAATAGGACGGCCTTCTGCAACGTGTACATGTACTGGTTCGGTAGGAAGGCCTTCGTCGGACCAAAAATAAACGATGTATGCTCCAATTCTAAAAATTTGCGGCATGTCCGAAACCACCCTGTTTTGCAAATTTGTAAATTACATGAGCACCTTTTTCTAGCATTTCCTGGAAGGCTGCTATCTCAGAATCTGAAAAACCATGATTTTCCCAAGTGTAAGAAGGCAATATACAGGTAGCATCTATGAAACCATTGTCTGTCGGGCGTTCAATATAAACTTTGATTTTTTCAACACCATCTTCTTCGTAAATGCTTGAATGAGTAATTTCTGTGTCGTCTGGCATTGTCATAAATGGATATTTCATTTCTAGCCTCCTACTTATATATATTAGTAGTTTTTTTCTAAGAACGCCACTGTTTCTTCATAAGTTGGCAGCGCAGGAATTGCCCCGCGTTTCGTTACGCATAAAGATGCAACCGAGTTTGCAAAGTTCAAATCTTCTATCAACTCTTCTTTTGTGAACTCAAGCGGATTTTCCCGGCGGGTAAGGCGGAACAAAAGACCGCCGTTGAAGCTGTCTCCGGCACCAGTTGTATCGGCAACCTTTACCTTTGGAACACTGATTGTTCCGTTTGCCACAAGCCCGCTTGTCTTAGCAGAATAATAAACGCCCTTTGCACCCAGTGTAATGAGCACAAGTTTCACGCCTTCCGCGTGGATTTTTTCAGCGCCTTCTTCACAAGACACTTCCCCAAACAAAAGTTTAAGCTCCTCGTCAGATACTTTTACAATGTCAGCATATTTGAAAAGGCTTTTAAGCTCATCCATTGCGTCGCTGCGGCCCTTCCAGAGGTTTGCCCGCCAGTTAGGGTCATAGGAAATTAAGCCGCCGGCCTTTTTTACAAGGTCGATTGCCTTCAAGGTAGCTGATTTTGCAGGCTGGTCTGTAAGAGAAAGTGAGCCAACGTGCAGGATTTTTGTGCCCTGCAAAAGCCCCATATCAAGGTCAGATTCGCTAAGCTGGGTATCTGCGCCCGGATTTCTGCAGAATGAAAAATGACGCTCACCGTTTGCATCCAGTGAAACAAAAGCAAGGGTTGTATGCTGCTTGTCTGTTGTACGCATACCGCGAAGATCAACATTAAGGGCAGCCAGAGTTTCGCGCAAATCCTCGCCGAAGGAATCGCTTCCTGTCATACCGACAAAAGCTGCCTTTCCGCCAAGTTTTGCAACCGCGCAGGCACAGTTGGCAGGAGCTCCGCCCGGATTTTCTTCGTATATGTTTTTTCCGTCG
>JAILCM010000069.1 GCA_024680155.1 Treponema sp. | reverse complement strand
ACGGTCATACTTTTATGGCAAAATGTCTTATGAATGTGATTTCGCTTTTGGAAGAAAATGCTGCCGCTGGTGGAACATCTGAATATGAACTGCCTGCATCACCAAAATTTGAAAATTCTTTCTATAATCTTCATCCGCTTTATTCAAATACAAATGATGAAAATGTAAAAATCACAGCTGGAAGTTTTGGTGACAAAGATGCAAACTCTCAAAGCTTAAAAATTGGCGGAAACGAATTCCCGGATAACTGGCATCACACAAAAGGAAGCGAAAGTTTTAAGATGACTTTGAACTGCAAAAGTTTGATTTTTGTTTATAAACATCAGGGAAACTGGCTCAGTGAAAAAAAACCGTTTGGCAAGGCCGAAGTTTACGTGGACGGTGTAAAAATAAAAGCCCATGTCGACGGAAAAGAAGAAGATACTTTTAATGGTGCAAAAGACGATGGCTGGAACGATTGTGTTATAGAAGTAATCATTGATGAAGCAGTTGCAAAAGAACACACCGTAGAAGTAAAAATGGTATCCGGCGACGAAGATAAGGGATTTACGATTCTGGCACTTGGGTATACATTATAGCAGTTTTGAGAAGCAAAACTGCAAACGAAGCGACGATACGCTAGCATATAAAAATGCACAGCACGCTTCGTTAGGGGTATATATTATAGCAGTTTTGTATAATAAAATAATTTGGAGGAAAAAATAAATGAAAAAACTGAAAACTGTTGCAGCGGCAGTAATTTGTGCTGGTGCAATCTTACTTGCGGGCTGTGCATCAGCTTCTAATGCGGAAAATGAGGCTTCTACTGCCCCAGAAAAACCTGCTGAACCAGCTGTAAAATCAAATCGTCCGTTTGGAATTGAAGAAAGCGAATATGCAAATCTTATGAAGCTTTCTCTTACAAGTAAGGGTAACAACTACCGCATTAAAAAGGTTTTGGAAAAGCTCCGCGCTGGCGAAGATGTTTATATTGCGGCTCTTGGCGGTTCGGTAACAGAAGGTGCTGGTCCTAGCGATTACCGCGATGGATATGCGTTCCAGTTCAATAAAAAGCTTAAGGCAAAATATACACCTGATAATGGTGCTCATGTTTATTTTAATGGTGCTGGTTTAAGTGGAACTCCTTCTACATTAGGTCTTGTTCGTTACCAGAGCGATGTTGTTGATGTTCTTGGTGGCGTTCCTGATATTCTTATTGTTGAATTTGCAGTAAATGATGATGGTGGAGATTCTACAGCGCGTGCATTTGAAGCTTTGATTCGTAATGCGTTGGTAGCAAATCCTGAAACTGTTGTAATTGCACTTTATTCTGCTGCTCAGTATGGAAACACTGCTGCTGTAAAAAGACCGATTGCAGAATTCTACAAAGTTCCACAGGTTAATGTGCTTGATGTTGTAAAATATTCAGTTGCAAGGAAATTCTTTACCGAACAGCTTTATTATACCGATAACGTTCATCCTACAAAAAAAGGTCACGAAATTCAGGCTGATGCTTTGATGAATGTTTTTGAAGTTGCAGATGCAGACCCAGCTGATGAAGAATTTGCAGTTCCAGAAAACTGGTTCAAACAAAAGCCACTTACAAACTTTACACGCATTCTTGGTGATGATGCAAACGTAAAAATTACAAAAGGAAGTTTTAACGGCGCAGACCAGACTACTCAGGGACTTAAAAAAACTGGAAAAGGTGATTTCCCACAGAACTGGTACCACGACAGCGGCAACGACAGCTTTAAAATGGAAATTACCTGCAAAGCTTTGATTTTTACTTACAAAGAGCAGGGAGCTTGGCTTTCTAAAAAATTCGGTAAAGCTGAAGTTTACGTTGATGGCAAACTCAAAGCAACTTACGACGGCGGCAAACAAGGCGGCTGGTGTAACTGTGTTCCACTTTATTTGATTGACGAGCCCGAACTCGGCAAACACACCGTAGAAGTAAAAATGAAAGAAGGCGACGAAGACAAAGGCTTTACGATTCTAGCTATGGGGTATTCACGATAGCAGTTTTATTCACAATCTTCTTGAAATTCATCAAAATGAATCGGCACGTTTTCTGAATATGCGCGCTGATTCTTTTCAATTTCTTCTTGTGTCCAAAGTTTTCCCTGGTTCATTCCTGGGCATTCCTGGGCACATTCATTCCACGTTTTAGCGTCTACAAGCATCCAGCTCCAGAACGGATATGTTGAACACTGAACAGGCCGTGCTTCATACGCAGAACATCCGTTTTCCCACAAAATGCAGTCGTAATTCTTTTTTTCCTGCAATGCCAGAACTTTTGTTCCATAATAATAATCAGCCCAACGGCAATATATTTCTACAAATTCTTTTTTTGACAAATTAAAATGATTGCAAAGTGTTTCTAAATCGCGCTTAGAAAGATAAACGAATCCTGGAGAATGTCCGCAGCAAAATGAACAGCGTTTACAGCTAAAGTTAAGTCCGTCTTTGTAAAATTTTTCCATATCCACATTTTAACGCAAAATGTCAGCTAGGGCAAACGTACATTTTTTATGTAATTTTTTTTAGTTTTTATAAGGAATTTTACTGCTTGACTATTACCGGCATTTTATTAGAATTTATAGAAAAAGAATTTTAAAATGATTTTCGGGATTTACCCGGTCACGACGTTTGGAGGATATTGATGAAAACTGTTGCTGGAATTGACCTTGGTACACAGAGTATGAAGGTTGTTATTTATGATTACGAAAAAAAGGAAATTATCGAAAAGGCAAGCTGCCCTATGGATTTAATTTCTGAAGCTGATGGAACACGCGAACAGACTACTGAATGGTTTGATAAAGGTCTTGATGTTTGTTTTGGAAAACTTTCAGCAGAAAATAAAAAGACAATTGAAGCTATTGGTGTTTCTGGTCAGCAGCACGGTTTTGTTCCGCTCGATAAAGACGGAAAGCCTTTGTACAACATCAAACTTTGGTGCGACACTTCTACTGTAGAAGAATGTAAAATTATTACAGATGCAGCAGGCGGTGATAAAGCTGTTGTAGACGCTCTTGGAAACTTGATGCTTACTGGTTTTACTGCACCAAAAATTCTTTGGCTCAAACGTCATAAGCCAGAAGCATTTGCAGCCCTTACTTATATTATGCTCCCACACGATTATTTGAACTGGAAGCTTACTGGGGACTACGTAATGGAATACGGTGATGCTTCGGGAACAGCTTTGTTTGATTCAAAAAAACGCGAATGGTCAAAAAAGATTTGTGATATTATTGATGCAGGTCTTCTTGCAAAACTTCCAAAATTAATTGAACCTTCTAGCCCTGCAGGAAAAGTCTCTGCTGCTGCGGCTAAAGCTTACGGCATTCCAGAAGGCATTCCAGTTTCTGCCGGTGGTGGAGACAACATGATGGGTGCAGTTGGAACTGGTACTGTTGCAGACGGCTTCCTTACAATGTCTATGGGAACTTCTGGAACACTTTACGGTTATTCTGACAAACCAATCGCAGACCCAGCTAACGGTTTGAGCGGTTTCTGTTCAAGCACAGGCGGATGGCTTCCACTTCTTTGTACAATGAACTGTACAGTTGCAACAGAATTTGTTCGCGGTCTCTTCCAGATGGACGTAAAAGAACTTGATGGTGAAGCTGCAAAAGCTCCTTGCGGAAGTGAAGGTGTTCTTGTAATGCCTTTCTTTAATGGTGAACGCACTCCAAACTTGCCGAACGGACGCGCAAGCATTACAGGTTTGACTAGCGCTAATACAAAACGTGCAAACATCGCTCGTGCTTCTCTTGAATCTGCTGTATTTGCAATGCGTGGTGGATTGGATGCCTTCCGCAAGCTCGGATTCCAGCCAAAAGAAATCCGCCTGATTGGTGGTGGAAGTAAGTCTCCGTTGTGGCGCCAGATTGCTGCAGATATCATGAATCTTCCAATTCGTGTTCCTGCTTTGGATGAAGCAGCCGCTCTTGGTGGAGCTGTTCAGGCTTTGTGGTGTCTTAAAAATATGAGTGGAAAATGCGACATTGCTCAGCTTTGTGCAGAGCACATCACATTGGATACTTCTAAGAGTGCCGACCCAATTCCTGCAAATGTTGCTGCTTACGACAAAGCATATGCTGAATACAACAAAGTTTTGGATGCAGTAAAACCTTTATATGAGTAGGTGTACGATTTATCGGACACCTACCAAACTGACTTGTCAAGGCCTTGAGCGAAGCGTGCCTTGACGAGGACGTACGAATAAAAAAAGGCTTAGGGATAGTAGCTGCGCGGCAGCGTTCCGAACGAAGTGAGGAATGGAGCGAAAGCGGAACAGCGAATAGCCCGACCGGCTGAAAGTCTTGACTTGAAGCCGGGAAGCTCCTTAATCTGTAATTCTTGCTGCCTTTTTGGCGGCTTGAACTTCCACCTCGTAGAAGCTAAGCTCCGGGGTGTTTATATATTTGCCTGCCTTTGGATTTTCTGGGGGCGGGCGTTTTTTTGGGGAAAAAATGAAAATTATCTCTTGGAACGTAAACGGAATTCGTGCAGTAGAAAAAAAAGGATTTAAAGAGTGGCTTTTGGGTAGTGGGGCAGATGTGGTTTGCATTCAGGAAACAAAGGCAAATCCTAGTCAGCTTACGCCGGAACTTTTGGAACCCTCAGAAGCTATTTTGGGGGCGGGCGCTGGAGAAAGTGGCTCTGATGTTGTAACTACTGGGGCTGGCACTGATGGTGCAGGGCTTACATATAAATCGTGGTTTTACAGTGCAAAAAAAGCCGGTTATTCTGGAACTGCAATTTACAGCCGGATTGAACCAGACCGCGTAGAAAACATGGGCGACGACCGTTTTGATGATGAAGGACGCGTTACAATTGCAAAATTTGGTAAACTTGCTGTAATTTCTGCGTATTTTCCAAACAGTCAGGAAGCAGGTGCCCGTTTGGATTACAAACTTGCTTTTTGCGATGCAATGCTTAAAAAATGCGATTCTCTTGTTGCGGAAGGCTTTGATATTGTTCTTTGCGGCGACTACAACATTGCACATAAACCAATCGACCTTGCAAATCCAAAGGCAAACGAAGGAAATGCGGGCTATCTTCCAGAAGAACGTGCCTGGATGGACACTTTTACCGCTGCAGGTTACGTTGATACTTTCCGACATTTTTGCGCCGAACCAAAACAATATACCTGGTGGAGTTACCGCTTTCATGCCCGCGAAAAAAATATCGGGTGGCGTATAGATTACCAGTGCGTAAATCCGTCGTTTATTGACCACGTAAAATCGTCGGTAATTCTTGCGGATGTTCTTGGTTCTGACCATTGCCCGATTATGGTAGAAGTGGAGTAGTTATGGCTAAAAAAAAGAATAAAATTAATTTTGCTTATGATTCTCCGGTTGCGCTCAGTTTTGCAATTATTACTATTTTGCTTTTTGTAATGAATGCGTTGGTTATAAAAGGTCGCATTGATGTATTTTTTTATGCTCCAACTAATTCTGGTGGTGCTTTTCCGTTTAATTTAAAAGATGGGGCGTCATATTTACGGCTTGTATTGTATCAGTTTGGATATTTTGATTTGTCTTTTTTGTTTGCCGATTTGATTATCATTTTGCTTTTAGGTCAGATTCTGGAAGAACGTTATGGATCTGTGATTATGGGCTTGATGATGTTTTTTTCAACTCTATTTTCTGGTGTGTTAAATGCTTGTTTTGGAAAAGAAAAGCTTTGTGGGGCAGCTTCCATTGTGATTATGATGGTATTTTTGAATGCTCTAACTTCAATTTCTAAAAAGAAAGTTTCTGTTTTGTCGGTTGCAACTATTGTACTGGTGATTTGCAGAGAGATTTTTGCAAGAAACGGCGGATTTATCAGTGTGATTGTTTCTGTTGCAGGCGGATTATGTGGAAGTTTATTTGCTTTTCTTGCTTCTCCAAAAGCGCGTGCTGCATCTAAAAAAGAAGCCGATGGAATCGGTCTAAAATCAAAAGCTGAACTTTTGGAAGAACTTGATGCCGCAAGTCCGAGAAATAATTCAAAATCAAATTATAAGTCAGATTCCAAAAAATCAGCTTCCGATGATGAAACTGTTGTAATCGGCTCAATTGAACTTTAGTTTTGCGAATTGTGCATTTATTCCGGCTTGTTTGAACGTTTCTTTAGTTGAGTTTGCAAGTAATTTTTCATTTCCTGCAAAGTTTCTGCATATTTTGTGTGCTTCATTTTTGGGAATGCTCTTAACAGGCGGCGGGTTCCCCATCTTTTGTAAGTAAATAGTTCTGCAAGCTTTTGTTCTTTCCTTTCTTTTATAGAATCTTTTAATTCAGCTTTACCAAGTGCAGCCTGAACCTTTGCTTCTTCAAAAGAAGTTGTAACTTTCATCGTTCCTTCTGCAATATATTCGCTCATTTTGTCGGACGGTTTGCGAAGGGCTTTTTGTAAATCATCAAGTTTTTTAAGTTCTTTGTTAAAGCCTTGAACGATTGCAACTGTAATTCCAACGTCAGCAAACAAAATGGCATAACTTACCGCAAGAATAGTCCATCCTAGTTTTTGGTGAATTGTTCCATCAGAAAAATGTGCAATAAAATGTTCGATAATTGGATGAAAGAATTTTACCGCAAACAGAACTGCAAGTCCCCATATAATAGAAAATTTAACGCAAATATATCCATTAAGATTCATTGGAACGTCACTGTAATCCCACCACCGCGCATGAAATGCCTTATCCAAAATCCAGCCGGCAATTAATTCAATCATTGTAGTAAAAATCATTCCCGCGAGAAAAAGCAGAATTGTATTTGTTTGACCTGCATCATTTTTAGGAATAAACCACGTAATTGCAAGAACCGCAAGCATCCCGAATCCATACACAGGACAAAGCGGCCCGTTCAAAAATCCTCGGTTTACAACTTTTCCAAGAGTAACCGCGTGGTAAGCCACCTCAACAATCCATCCAATGAGCGAATAAACAAGAAAATAACAGCAAATCTGGTAAAAAGTCATTCCGCAAAACATAAGTTAGCCTCCAAGAAAGTGGTATTTTTAAATATAATAAAGTTTTGGGAATATGGAAAGGTGTTTTTTATATAAACAAAAACCGACAGCCCGATGGACTGCCGGTTATTACGCATTTGCTATTTTAGGCACTCGATAAATCTCGTGAGCCGATTTTGTGTAAATGCTAAAAGACAGTCGCGACGGACTGTCTTTTTTAACGCATTTGCTATTTTAGGCATTACCCAAAAATAGGTCTAACTCTATTTACTGTATCGCAAGCTGCGAGTTTTGCGATGATGTCGTCTGTTACAACACCGTCTACGTCGATGATGTTGTAAGCTACGTCGCCACGAGCCTGGTTGATGAAAGCTGAAATGTTGAGCTTTGCTTCACCGAGGATTGTTGTGAACTTAGAGATTGTATCAGGAATGTTTTTGTGGCTGATGCAAAGACGAGTTCCGCCTGCCGGAATAGGGTTGTCTGTAACAGTTTTTGGGAAGTTTACAGAGTTTACGATATTTCCGTTTTCGAGGAAGTCCTTGAGTTGAGCAGCTGCCATAACAGCACAGTTGTCTTCTGCTTCTGGAGTTGAAGCTCCAAGGTGAGGCATACAAACAACCTTTGGATGATTCAAGAGTTCTTCTGCTGCGAAGTCTGTAATCAAAGCGCTTACCTTTCCGCTGTCCAAAGCAGCGAGAATGTCTGCATTGTTTACAAGACCACCGCGGGCAATGTTGATAATGCGAACTCCGTCCTTCATGTTTTTGATAGAAGAAGCATTAATCATTCCTTTAGTATCGTTTGTCTGTGGAACGTGGATTGTGATGTAGTCACACTTTGCATAAAGTGAATCCAAAGTTTCAGCAATCTTTACGTTCTTGTTCAGCTTCAAAGCAGCGTTTACAGAAAGAAATGGATCATAACCGTATACTTCCATACCAAAGTGGAGGGCAAGGTTAGCAACCATAGCACCAATTGCACCAAGACCGATTACACCAAGTGTTTTTCCCATCAATTCAGGACCAACAAACTGGCTCTTTCCTTTTTCTGCCAGGTCTGGAATTTCGTCGCCTTTTCCAGAAAGACCTTTTACCCACTTGTTAGCGTCGATTACAGGACGGCTAGAAAGCAAAAGTGAAAGAAGAACAAGTTCTTTTACAGCGTTTGCATTAGCACCTGGAGTGTTGAATACTACAACGCCTTTTTCTGTAAGCTCTGGAATTGGGATATTGTTAGTACCTGCACCTGCGCGTGCAACAGCCTTTACATTGTCAGAAAGCTGCATTTCGTGCATATCTGCAGAACGTACAAGGATAGCATCCGGATTGTTGATTTCAGATGCGATTTCATAATTATCACGGTCGAGCTGGTTCAAACCAACTGAAGCAATTTTGTTTAATGTTTGAATTTTGAAACTCATAGTATTTTCCTTTTTAATGGGGTCTTAGGGGGTAAGCAATTTATTGCGTCCCCCATAGGCGAAGGGGTAGCCCGCAACGCGCTCGATAAATCTTACGAGCCATTCTTTCGATGAGCCTAAAAAATGCAATGCATTTTTCTTAACGGCTCTTCGATTTTAGGCAAGTGCGGGCGAGGGGAAGGCTTTCCCCTATGCATTTTCCTTAGCAAATTTCTTCATAAACTCAAC
>JAILCM010000055.1 GCA_024680155.1 Treponema sp. | reverse complement strand
TTTTTTAATACATGATAATCAATTGAACGAATGTCAAAAAGTCGGAGACTTGAAGGAACAATATCGACATTAGGAATTCTAGAATGAACTGTATAGCCTTCTGTCGTTCTGTGTGTAAGAGCTTCTGCAACATTTTGGGTTGGAAACTCTTCTGCAATTCCCATGCAATAATAGATTGTTGAAGAATTGTTTGTGTCCATATCAAAGAATAAAACTTTGAAACCACGTGCAGCCAAATTATTGGCAAGCAGTACAGCGTCTGTAGATTTTCCTACACCGCCTTTCATTGACGAAAAAGTGATAACCATAATACTTCCTTAACTCAAATAAGAACTGGAAATCCGCCTGCCCAATAGCAAATTTTCCAGTTGATATTTGAATAAAAAATAAAAAAGGCTTCTCAAGAGAAACGGGTTGTTTTCTTAAGAAGCCTTTTATAAGCCACAAAATGCGGCTAAGAATCCCCGTTTCTATAAATTCTTAGCAGCACTTTTTTTAATCATTCAATCTGGTTTACACCCAGAATGTCGGGAGTTCGATCCTCTCACTGCCCACTTATAGCGCCTTCTGTAAAAAGAGGGCGTTTTTTATTTAACCGCATCTTCTGTGTTTCCTCAGAGTCTAAGCGTGATGATAATCCTAAAACAATGCTGACGCATTATTTTTTAACGGATTTGCTATATAAAGATTCTGCAGACCTCGTTCGTCCTCGCTCACTCGCGCTGTTAATAGGAGAATCCTAAAAAAATCCACTGCCGCCTACTTGAACCTTAGATTGGTTATAAGATTTTTGTGATATGGACCTGCAAAGGTATGGAGCGGCGGCGGAGACGGCCACTGGACTGAAGGAGCACGGAAACTGGCGTTTTCGGCAGGTTCCGTGCGACTGAGGGAAGCGGCTGACCGTTAGGGAACCGCGGAACACCGTTTTGGTTGTATTTGGTTTGCCCTATTCTGTTTTATAGGTATTGAAAAAATTAATTTTAGGTTAAGTTGTTTAAGAATCTGTAAAACTGTATAATTAAAAAAAATATTTTTAGGAGAAAATGATGGCATTAAGATTATATAACACTATGGGACACAAGATGCAGGACTTTAAACCTATTGAAGAGGGGAAGGTCGGTTTTTATGGATGTGGGCCTACAGTTTACAATTATGCGCATATCGGAAACTTACGTGCCTATGTTTTTCTTGATGTTCTTGATAAAACTCTTTCTTTGCTTGGTTATAAAATTAAGCATGTTATGAATATTACCGACGTTGGTCATTTGACTGGAGATGGTGACGACGGTGAAGATAAAATGAAAAAATCTGCTGCTGAACGTCATCAGAGTGTGCTGGAAGTTGCGCAATTTTACACAGACGCTTTTATAAAAGATATTGATGCTTTGAATATTCGTCATCCGGATGTTATTTGTAAGGCAACTGAGCATATCCCGGAAATGATTGAGCTTATTAAAAAGCTTGAAGAAAACGGTCATACTTATATGGCTGGCGGAAATCTTTACTACGATATTTCAACTTATCCTGATTACGGTAAGCTCGCCAATTTGAATCTTGACGAACTTAAGGCGGGTGCTGGAAAACGTAAGGTTGTTGTAGTTGATGAAAATAAACGCAATCCTGGAGATTTTGTCCTTTGGTTTACAAAATCTAAGTTTGAAGATCAGGCTATGACCTGGGATTCTCCTTGGGGACGCGGTTACCCTGGATGGCATATTGAATGTTCTGCAATGAGTATGAAGTATCTTGGTAAGCATTTTGATATTCATACGGGCGGAATTGACCATGTTCCTGTTCATCACACAAATGAAATTGCACAGTCGGAAGGTTCATTTGACGAGGCTGAACGTGCAAAAGGCCCTTGGGTAAATTACTGGCTCCACAATGAGTTCTTGATTCTTGAAGGCGGTAAAATGAGTAAGTCCAGCGGGCATTTTATTACCTTGCAGACTTCTTTGCCTGAAGAAAAGGGATTCTCATTAAAAGACAAAGGTTTTGCTCCTCTTGATTACCGTTTCTTCCTTTTGGGCGGACATTATAGAAAACAGCTTGTATTTAGTCTTGATGCACTTGAGTCGGCTAAAAACGGACGGGCTGCTTTGAATGGTCGTGTTGCAAAATTGATTGCAAAGGCTAATGCAGAAGAAGGCCTTGGATTAACCCGCGATAATTTTGAGAAAGTGCTTGGAGACATTTTGAGCGGAAATGGTGCTGGTACTGCGGGCGAAAATGCTTCTGTGGGGGCTTCTACTGGTACTTTTAGCGGAAATGCTTCTGCGGGCGGCGAGTTTGCAACTGAAAATCTTTTGAAATTCCGTGAAGGTTTGGAAAATGATTTGGCTACTCCTGTTGCAATGGCGGCTATGCAAAAAGAAGCAAGCGGAAAGGGCGGTTCTGGAGTTCTTGTTGGAAAGGACGGAAAAGCTCTTGATGGTGCTGTTTCTAAAGCGAGTGTAGCTCTTGCTGCAATTTTGAAGATGGATTCTGTTTTGAGTCTTGATGTAATTAAAGGCGGATTTGACGAACTTGAAAAACAGTCTTTGCATGCTGGAACAGGTGCGGCTGGTGCTGCGGGTACGGGCTCTGCTGGAACAAATGCTCACGAAGGAGACCCTGAAGCTGCCGAAATTGACGCTCTTGTTGCAGAAAGAACTGAAGCTAAAAAAGCGAAAAATTTTGTCCGTGCTGATGAAATTCGTAACCAATTAACTGCTCGCGGTGTTACTATTATAGACACTCCTGCAGGTCCAACCTGGAAACGAAATTAATAAAAAATTATTGTAACTTTTTTGAGGATAATGTGTTTAATTCTTTAGAGGATAGTCAGAGCGAAATTCAGGTGGCATTGAATGCCGGAGATTCACGTGACTTTAAAACGATATATGACGCTTGTATGCAGATGCTCTTCAAAATATCATACAGAATTGTAAATGATGAAGAAGCGGCTGAAGATTTAGTTCATGATTCGTTGATTAAAGCAAATGAAAAATGTCTTGTATTCCCATCTTTGAATGATGCAAAATTCTGGCTAATCCGTGTTGTAAAAAATGCGTCACTTAACTATATAAAGCGCAAGGATAGAGAGCGAAAGGCTTACGAAAAGGTCTTATATGAAAACAAAAAGAAGCAGGATTCGGGTGAAACTGATCTTCTTAAAAAAGATTCCGTGCAAAAAGCAAGGGAAGCTTTAAATAAGTTGCCTAAAAATATGCGGGAGGTTCTGATTTTACGTGAATACGGAGACTTGAACTACAAAGAAATTGGAAAAGTTCTTGGAATCACCGAAGGAAACGTAAAAGTCAGAGTTTTTAGAGCAAGGGAACAGCTTTTGAAATTAATAGGAGAAGAAGATGTCTACTTGTCCAACTAAAGATATTCATTCTATATATTTAGATAATGAGATGCCCGAAATTTATAAAGCTGAATACGAGTCTCATTTGCAGAATTGTGCTAAGTGTCGGGAACGGCTTGAACATTTAAAGGCTTTGCGTGCTCTTCTTAGAGAAGGTTCAGAAGATGAACTTAGTGCTAAGGCTTTGGATGATAGTTTTGAGCGCCTGCAATTAAAGCTTAAATATAGTAAGAACACTGGTCGTGCTCAGGAGAAAAAATCCTTTGGCGGATTCAAATATGTAATTCCTTCCGCTGTGGCCGCCGCTGCTGTTTTTGCGTTAATCATTCCATTAAGACTTGGAACTGGAAATAAATCAGCTGTTTCTTCTGCAACAGTTGCTTCTGTTACTGGAAATGAAACTACGCTTTCTGCTCCTATAATAAAAAAATCATCTGCTGCTACAAATGTTTCGTTTGGTAGTGGAAGAAATGTAGCAATTTCTGATAATATACATGGTACAGTAATGTCTTCTGGACAAAGATCGGGAAACGGATTTATTCAGAATGTAAGTGACAACTCGGTTGCTAAAAACTTAATTCAGGATGTTGATGTATTCCGTCCGCGCTTTACAGAAGAGAATGCTAAATCTATAAAAATTACAGTGCCAAGTATGAATACAATTCCTGTTACAGTGGAGATTGAATTTCCTGGTGCTGTAGGACAGGTTCTTAGTGAATTCGACCAGTAAAGTCAGTTATTTTTTTAGAAAGCACGCATTCATCCGACTATTGTGCCTTTTATTTTGCATTGCGGTGGCTGTGTGCATTATTTTTCTTGTAAATTATAGAACAAAACCTACTCCCGTAATTGAATCAATTGAGCCGCCAGTTGGTGCGCCAGGTGATATTCTTGTAATCAGCGGTAAGAATTTTGGTGATACCCGCGATATGAGTTATGTTGAATTTTCGGGGTCAAAACTGACGGCAAGTGCTTATCTTTCCTGGTCAGATACTTGCATTAGACTTGTACTTCCTGCAAATATTCAGGATGGGCTTGTTGTTGTTGGCACAAGAGATATGCGTTCAAAGCCGGCACTTTTTGCAAATGAAGTTGATATTCCGGTTCCTGTTACAACAATCCAGCAGACTACAAAACCTGTGATTACAGGAGTTCCGGCTACAAAAGTTAATATTGGCGAAGTTATTACAATTACCGGAAATAATTTTGGCGACACGCGTAATCAGTCAAAAGTTTTGTTTTCAATTGATTACAACAATAAAATCAAAGAAGCAGATTTAAAAACAAAAAATCTTTTTACAGAAAATATGATTCCAGCTTCGGAATACGAAAATGCGTACGTTTATTGGAGTAATACGGAAATTAAAGTACGAGTTCCTGATGGCTGTTGTACGGGCGCAATCGTTGTTGATACTGGAAAAGAAAAATCTGATCCTGCTGATTTAGCGGTAATTGAATCGGTTGGTAAAAAATCATTTTTGTCTAAGAAAATTTATTTGATTCAGTATACAGCGGATGTTTCGGATGTTACTGCAACCGACGATTCTACAATTACGTTAAGATGTCCGGTTCCTTATACAACAGCTTATCAGCCGGAAGTTGAAATTACCGAAGTTAATCCTGCTCCAAGTTTGCAGAATTATCAGCACTGTTTGATTCATCAGATTACAAAAAAGCGCAACAATCTGCTTAAAAATATTTTTAGTCAGACTTTTGTGATGCCGGTTTATGAAGTTCACACCGAAATTAATGCAAATAAAGTTCAGAATTACAAGACAATGGATGCGGAACTTTATAGACGCTATACCCAAAAAGATAAATTTATTCCTAGTGATGATGAGCTTGTTGTGGAACTTGCCGCTCAAATTGTTGGAAAAGAAACGAATGCTTATAAAAAAGCAAAATTGATTTATTCTTATATGACAGAAAAGTTTTCGGTTTTGCCAGAGAATCGTCGTGAGGATGCAAATCCGCTTGATTTAATTAGAGATGGTCATGGAGATGCTTTTGATTTTGCGATTATTTATACGGCGTTGCTTAGGGCGGCTGGAATTCCTGCTTTGACGGATTGTGGTGTTTTGATTAGTCAGAATCTTAGAAGTCAGTCGCACTGGTGGTGTGAATTTTATCTTAATAATTTTGGCTGGGTTCCGGTTGATGTTGCGCTGGGTGCCGGAATGGATTATGAACCTTGGTTTGAAAATGAAAATAAGGATTATTATTTTGGAAATATGGATTCACACAGAATTCTGTTTTCGCGCGGTTGGAATGAATTAAAACCGTTTACTCAGGGAAACAAAACCGTTCAGTATTCAAAGAGCTTTGCTTTGCAGACAATTTGGGAAGAATCTTCAAGTAATACTGCTAAGTATAGTTCTTATTGGTCGGTTCCTGTGGTGAAGGGAATTTATTAAAATTTTTACATTAGTTTGGCGGGGAGTCCGGGGAGCGCCCTGTAAAGACACGATATTTTGGAGGCTTATATGACTAAAGTTTTAAGTGTTGGTGGTTCGATTATTGTTCCTGATAAACCTGATACAGATTTTTTGGGAAAATTTGTTGCAATGTGTACAGCGTGGCTTGATGAAGATAAAACCCGCCGTTTGATTCTTGTTGCTGGCGGTGGAGCTCCTGCTCGCGTTTACCAGAACGGATATAAAGAAGTTTGTGAAAAAACAGGTGCAACTTTTGATGCAAATGCTGCAGACTGGATTGGAATTATGGCAACACGAATTAACGCTCAGCTTTTAAAAGCAAGTTTTGGTGATTATTGTAAGAATGATGTTGTTTATAATCCTACAGTTGAAGATTTAAAATTTGACGGACAGGTTCTTGTTGCAAGCGGATGGAAACCAGGATTTTCTACAGATACCGATGCTGTTTATCTTGGAGAAAAGTTTGATGCAAAAACAATCGTAAATCTTTCTAATATAGAAAAAGTTTACACTGACGACCCACGCAAAAATCCAGATGCAAAACCTTTGGATACAATTAGCTGGGCAGATTTTAGAAAGATGGTCGGTGATGAATGGACTCCTGGAAAAAATTGTCCTTTTGACCCGATTGCTTCAAAAAAAGCCAGTGAACTTGGAATGAAGGTAATCTGCGCCGGCGGAAAAAACATCCCGAATATCAAGGCAATTTTGGAAGATAAAGATTATATTGGAACTACTATTGGGTAAGATTTTGTGAGCCAAAGAAAATACATTCTAAATTTTGAAAATTTATAAAGTTTATTCTTATGAATCCTGTGTATCTTGTTTTTTAGGATTCGGGCGTTGCGGGCAGCGGAAAATTGATGAAATATAATTGTAGTTTTGTCTACTGAAAAATAATCTGTTGCCCGCTGGAAGGGGGTGTGGCGAAGACCGTACGGGCTGAGCCCAGGGGGAAGGCTTT
>JAILCM010000024.1 GCA_024680155.1 Treponema sp. | reverse complement strand
AATTAACAACTGGAGTTTCAGAATCATATCTGAACATACCAATTTCTGTATTGTCTGTAAGTATGAAGTTTGCTTTCTTTTCAGACTTATTAGTTACAAGGTCGGTAATTGTAAGATTAACTGTATTACCAGTATCTTCTGGAGTAAGTTCTACGTTCTTAATTTTTACATCGTCACCACTTGCTTTTGTAATTACAGCATCTTTTTCTTCCTTGATTGTAATTACATTATTTTCAATATCGATTTGTTCTCTATTATATTCTTTTCCATTCCAGATTAATACAGAATCATCTGTAAGCTTGATGCTTGAACCTGTAAAGTCGAATACCTTAGCACCAGTATTTGTTTCTGTGAAGTTGATGTAAAGTGCAGTCTGAGGTTCAGTTTCGGTTGTCCAGTATTCAACATCACCACCGACAACTTTACCACTTTGAATCTTATCTACCTTTATAGAATTGATTACAGGAGCTGTAGAGTCGTTCTTAATTTCGGCGTACCAGTTAGATTTTCCGTTTTCTTTAATACTATCATTTAATGCGGCATCAGTCAGTTTTACAGCAATTCTATAAGTTGAATCATCCTTAACATTTCCAGAATCTGCAATCTGGAGTCCCTGAATTGTTACAATATGTTCACTAAGAATATCTTCATGTTCAAGAGGGATTTCTTTCTTAAATGTAAGAACTTTTCCATTAATAGTATAATCTGTATCAAGTTTTCTTTCTTCGTCATCAACTTTTACAATAAGCTTACCAGACTTTGCAGTTTCAAATGGAGTTTCATATTCTTCTGAAGAACTTCCTTCTTTATTACATGTTACACCAATTTCAATTGCTTCAAGACCAGCCCATTCATCTTTTACAGGAATTGAAATTACATGATGTTCAAGAATATTTCCGGTAATACTTGAGCTTAC
This sequence comes from Treponema sp., assembly GCA_024680155.1. Classification (GTDB taxonomy): domain Bacteria; phylum Spirochaetota; class Spirochaetia; order Treponematales; family Treponemataceae; genus Treponema_D. The sequence goes on along the minus strand of JAILCM010000024.1, from coordinate 9,200 downwards.
ATAACCGTCAACACCTTGAATTTGAATACCATCATCACCAATAACTGGACGAGTATTATCATAAACAATAGATTCAGAATCAATAAGGATTGCTTCAGAAATATTTCCAAGGTCATCCATAAGGGCATAAGTAAGAGGAACCGGTCCATCTTCTGTAGGAACCGAAGAATTAGCAGGCTTATAACCGTCTTTTACAAAATTCCAGCCTGGATCTTCGGCAGTAATAGAATTAATCCAGCTTGTATCTGTACCAGGACGAACAATCCATTTGAGTGCAGAATTTGGAGAAGTAAGTCTGTTGCTAATAAATTCGTCGCCTTCATCAACTTCAGCGTCATCAGCATTATCAACATCATTATTAATTGGATGTTCAACAATTGGTTTTTCCTCATTCTGAATAACTTTAAGTTCTTTATAGTATTCTTCGTTAAAGTAACCTTTTCCATTAGGAACAATGCTCAAATCTGGCTGAACACGACTTCTGTTATTTTCAACATCTGGAGCCTGAGTATCTTTTACAATGAACAGAGAAGCATAACCGTTTCCGTATTCATCTGAACAGTTTCCGCCTTCAAAGAATCCAATATTCTGTACAATATCAACAGCTGCAACATCAATCTGAATAAGACCATCAGGCATCTTAGAAAGTTCATCATATTCAAACAGAGAACCATAAGAAGCAGAAAGTGTATCCAAACCTTCTGCACGGTTATCATCTGCTGATTTTACAAGATTAAGATAAGAACCTTCCATAGAAGTATTATTCTGACCAGACAAATATGTATAATACTTAATTTCTGACATTTCAGATTCTGTATCAGGAGTTCCGTCGGCATAATAAAGATGCTGTGCACGTATACCAATTTGAGCTACATCGGCTTCAATACCATCCTGACTCTGATTTGAACCAGAACCTGCAAGGTCTTCTGCGAATACACGTAAGATAAACTTAGAATTTCCAATTCGGTTAGTAATATAATTGTCAAAGAAAGAATCACCAACATAATTTTTAGGAGCCGATTTTGCACCATCAAGCGTAATTCTAGTCTTTTCACCAACGGTACTACTTGTTCCTTCATCTTTGTATACACCCTGGAATAATTCAAACTGTTTTTCTGGACCGGCAGTAAGCCATGTAATACGTGGAGCAAGAGAGTCTTTTTTACTACCAACTGTAAAGCTGATTTCGTTATCATCAGTCATTGTATAGCCGTATTCGTCTTGTACTTCCTTTGAAATTGTAATGATTACAGATGACTGAGAAGCATAACCTTCCGAAAGGAATTCATCCTTAAATTTAAGAGTAATCATTTTTTTGTTCTTACTGAACATTGAATCGTTAAATTCAAAAAGATCAGTAATATCTTTACTATCAAGCTCAATGTCTCCATCTGGAGTAAAGGTCTGGCTACCCTGTGTAATAGTAATTTTATCGTATTCGCCCTGTTTATTTTTAAATGAATCTGCATTCATTGGTTTTGTAAAGTTAATACGAACAGACATATTTCGAACAACGTTAGTACTACCTTTAGAAGGAATAGAAATTTCTACAGTTGGACGAAGAGCAATAATTGGTACAAGGAAAATATCATTACGCTGTTTATTAATTGTAACGACAGTTGTTGGACTTTTTGAATTTTCAAAAGTTATAACATCTTCGGATAATTCATATTGCTTAAAGTTCTTATTATAATCTTCATCATTTACAAAATATAATTTTTTATTGTTACTAACTTCATCACCAGTTGAAAGATAACTTGTAGGAAAAGCGGCCCAGCGAACAAAACCATATTCTGGGTCGGTTGTTGCAGAAATATCGTGAGGAATTCCAACTTTAAAAGTAGAATAACCGTTTGGATTTGTTTCTCCCTGACGAGTCATTGCATAACGTACAAAAACGTTGATTTTTGGGGCATTGGCAATTTTTACTTCGTTTTCAATATCTTTAAAAATATTGTCATTATTCATCCATAAGTCGCACGAAAACATAAAAATGGATAAAACAACTAAACTAATTTTTTCTAAAAACTTTTTAAATGATTTTGTAAGCGATTTTGTAAACAACTTTTTCATTTATCTCTCTTTTTTTTATTCTTTCTTTTTTTTCTTTTTTGCTATAATTATTCCAGAAGCAGCACCTAGAGTAAAAGCAGATGCAATTGCAATCGGTACAACAGGTACTTGTTTTGGTTCATGTTCTTTTCCGTGCGAACCATTAACAACTGTTGGAACATCAATCTGTTCATTTCTTGCAATTTCTATATTACTTGGCTTAACCGGATTCTGTTCAGATGAATTCAGTTCGGCCGTTTCTGGTTCAATTTTGGTTGATGCAATACTTTCTGGTTCAATTTTGTTTGTAAGTCCAAGATTATCTGGAGCGCTGATTACTTCATTTTCAGAAACAACAGCATCAATTTTTGCAATTTCTATTCTTGCAGGCTGATTAGTCACATTTGTTTCAATTGTTTGATTAATCTCGTTTGTTTGATTTGTGAGATTAGTTTCAATTGTGTGATTAATTTGATTTGTCTGATTTGGAACTTGTTCTGTAAATTCTGTATCAATTTTTACAGAATCGTTTCTAGTCGTAGTTTGCAATGCAGTTTCAATTTGAGTTGCTTTCTTTGTTTCTTCTGCAGGAGCATTTGTAACCATTGCAATTGCAGTTGTAGATGTAACTGTGTTTATATCTTTACCAGGCACAAAAATTCCCAATTCTTCAGGTCCAGGCACATTAACTGCAATTACAGGAATTTTATTTCCGTCAAAATCAAGAGCTTCTTCTAAATCATCATCGTATTCATCATCAAAATCAGGCTCTTGATCTTTATCTGACCCATCATCGTCCTCATCATCGTCACGACGTTCAAGTTTTATTCCGGTTAAAGTGTTCATTGCAATTTCCTGTCCAGAAAGTTCAAGAACATCAACTAAAGCCGAAATTGAAAAAGGATCTTCTATTTCATTTACTACAGAAGCCACATTATTTGTTGAAGCTTCTTCCATAATGGTATCAGTATTTTTATCTATAGTTGCGTCAACAAGTTTTACAGGTTTTAAATTCAAAATATCTTTTAATTCAGAAAAACTCCACTGGTCAACACTTTTTTCAAATGCAAGCGAAATCTTTTTGTTTGCAGGCATTGTAAATTTTTCTGCAGCCCCAGGAACACTGATTGGAGGATAAATCTTCCATGAATCGTGCATTTTATAAAGAGCAGCAGTACCGTCTGAATAAGCCTTATTCCACTCTCTTGCACCATATTTGTAAGCACGGTAAAAACCTTCATCAGAAAGTGTAATTTCCAGCGGAATCCAAACTTCATCATCAATTTCTATATAATTTCCAAGACTGCGTAATTTTTCTTGAGCCTGTTCAACATTCATTCCAGAATCAAATGCCATAAAAATATGACCAGGAATTGTAATAAATGCAGTTTTTATACCAACCGATTCAAAAAGCGAACAAACAAGAATAGAAAGGTCATCACAGTCACCACCTTTGTACATAAGTGTCTGGTACGGGAATTGCAAAAAGTCAATAGAACTTGTTCCAATGTTATCTGCAAATGCTGATGACGGGTCAACTACGTAATTAATTCCAAATTCGTTTAACGCTTCAAAAATTCCCATTGCATACTGAATATTAATTGGAACCGAAGCTCGTTTTTTGCTGCGGACAATACTTGTTGCATATTTTGCAAAATGCATTGCGGCAGGGTCTTTTGAAGAAACAAATACTGCAGCACGACGGTCATCATCCCAAGACATATTGTTTCTTCCATATACAGGCACATCAAGAGAGAATGTTTTAGAACGTTTTTGACCAAGATACAGATAATTTACAATTACCATGCTGTTTGTCTGCGACATTTCTTTAAGTTCCAGCATCTGTTCATTAAAGAATGCAATTAAATCAACATCCACACTTTCGCCTTTTTCAATTTTGCGGATATTCATACATTCTTTTGAATGAGCCATGTACTGCGGCTGGTAAAAACTTACAGTAATATCGGTAATTGCTGTATCTTCTTCATTTGTAATTGTTACTTTTCCAAAAGGATTTTTTTCGTACCAGGAATAAAGAGCCGGAAAAACAGGAGAAAGCTCTTGAACCTGCATATTAACATTTGTTGCTTTATTAAAAATTTGGGTAACGTCAACTGTAATTCCAGGGGAAACTCCTGCGTTCATCATCATTAATGGAGTTGGATTTGCGGCAAAATGAGTTCCGCTTGCAGTTGCATCTACCGAAATAACAGGCGTAATTTTGTAAGAAAAACCAAGAGAAATACCAGCTGTAAAACCAGAAACACTACCTGTTGTAGATTTTGCATTATAAAGTCCACCGTTTGCAGTAACATCAAGTGAACATCTATCTGAAATTATAAAATGATACCCGGCCCCTACAGACGCATCTAAAACAGAAATTGGATCTATTCCCGGCATCTGCATAGAAAGATATTCACCTTGAGCAAAAATATCAAAAAACTTAGCAGGTCGGAAGGTAAATTTTAAACCAGCACCATTTCCATTTTCAATCTGATGAGCTTCACCAAAAGGTTTTGTAAAAGGAGAAAATACACTTACAAGAAATTCACTTTCTGCAGCCATTGGAGCATAAGAAAGACAAAGCCCTGCACAAAGAGCCATGACTTTTTTGGAAGAAAAAGCCTTTTTTGGAGAACTATTTTTTCTTATAAATCTTGCGCGTTTTCCCGACACAACATCTCCTAATTTTCTAGTTCAGCTGCAATTTTTTCTATATTTTTAATTGCAGTTCCATTTTCAGGATCAATTTCCAAAACCTTTTTATACCATTCCATTGCACCGTTGTAATCATTTTGAAGAGTACAAAGGTTTCCAAGATTATTCATAGCCGAAATTGAGCCCATTTTTGCAGAAACTTCGTAAACAGCCATTGCATTCGGGTACAAACCGGCACGAACATAAAGCATTCCAAGCTGATTGTATAAATCTGTAGAAGCTCCTTCTGTTTTTATTCGTGTAAGTACATCTGTAATTTTAGGTCCAAATTCCTGATTAATATACTGTGAAAGGACATTATCAACAGTTGCCGCAAGAGTTCGTTCAGAAGGCATTTTTACATTACTTTCGCCAGTACTAAAGTTTGAAGGCGGATACATCTGCCATGCATCGCTAAGAATAATAAAATCAATATCTTCATCATTTTCGATAGCAGAATTAATCAAACCAACAGCTTTTGCCCAACTATTTATAAATCCATTATCAACCTGAGACATTGCAAGCGGAACCCAGATTTTGTCATCAATTGAAAGAATACGTTCATCGCCATCAAACATATTTCTAATTGAATTAGTATCATCACCAAGCTGAACCGCTACAATAAAATCATCTTCTGTAGGAATATAGGCCGCACTAATACCAACAGATTCCAGCATAGACATAAAAAGAATTCCTACATCGTCTTTATCACCAGAACGGTAAGCCAAAGTTTGATAAGGATACTGAACATAATCCAGAATCTGCGGGTCAAGATGAACTGTATCATAAGGTGTATCAGAAGTATCTTCGTATGCAATTCCACTGCTTGAAATTCCTTCAAAAACGTACATTGCAAACTGTAGATTTCTATTCAAACCGGAACGAACGTGATTTCTTGCTACACCAACAATATATTTTGAAAATTCAAGAATTTCCTGCGAATTAGTAGAAACAAAACTAGAAATCATTGTTGCATCAAACCAGCGAACACTATTTCTATTATAAACAGGAACAGTAACAGGAATTACAGAAGTTCGTTTATCTCCCAAAAGTTCATACTCAACAACAAGTTCACCAGAAATTTGCCCAGATTCAGAAAAGCGGAGAATTTTATCGTTAAGGTCAGCAATAAAATCAAGATTTTCGCTTCGATGTTTATGAATCATTTTAATTCTTCCACATTCCAATTCCGAAGCCGTATATCCTTCCGACCTGAATTTTACAACAACATTTCGAATTTCGGCAGTTTCATTATTATTAATTGTAATTGTACCAATAGGATTATCTTTATAAATTGTGTACAAAAGCGGGAAAACACTTTCTGGATAATCAACAGTAGCTTCGATTTTGCCCGAAGATTTTTTGGTATCCAATTTAAAGTTGATTCCAACTCCAGCTGTAAGACCTGCAGCCCCAGGATTTCCCCAATAAGTATTATACTGGCAGTTAAACCATGAAACATCAAAACCTACAGAAAGTTTTGTATTAATTCTAAAATCTACATCAGCATAAGCGCGGTACCATGGAGCATAATGTGATTTTTCGTTTGTAAAAAGACCGTACGGACCTGCTGCAATTCCCATTCCCATTTGAATACGAGAAAAAGGATAAAAAACTGCACCAACCTGCAGACCAACAGGAACAATAAGAACGATTGGAACGGCGTCTTCTTCAAGACCACCAATATTATTTTTTGGAAGAATTTGCAGTCCAAACTCAGGACCAACGTTTAACCAGTTAAAAAGTGTAATTCCTGTATCGATAAAAGCTCCACCGCCTGCAGCTTCGTACTTTGATTCACCTGCAGACAAAAATGGGAAAAAGGCTCCTGGAGTAGCCTTAAAATTTATTTCAACAGCAAACCCCGACATGGCAATCACCCCTGCTAGGATTAATGACAACACTTTTTTCATAATAATAAACTCTAAAACCAAAACATTATACATATTAATATGAAAAAAATCTACAAAAATATGCAAATTCTATAATAAAAACAAAACATTAAAGATTTTCACCTAAGCTTTTTTTTCTAAGATTTTTCTTATGTAACAATCACCTTTTACACAGTTTTTTATTTACAAAATCGGTTATAATTAAAGCAATTGGATATAACTAAAATTGGTAATTCAATTTACATTGAAAATTAAAGCTAAATTTCTTATAATAATGAGGTGATTATGAACAGAATTAAAAATATTTTTATATTGTCTACAGTTTTTTTACTTACAGCTAATCTTCTTACAGCACAAGTTTTTAACAATAACTTAACAGATGAAGAAAAACAGTCTTTACAGAGCGGAACTGTCCTTATTAAAAATATCAATTTTCAAAAAAACATGTGCTTAAATCCTTCTTTTTCAGGCACAGCTGAATCTCTTGTAAATGAAATAAAAAAACTTTCACCAAAATACCTTGCAGAAGTAATTCAAATTCGTCCGTACGAAGATAACGAAGACCTTCCACAAAAACTAGAGACAATTTTGAATAACGTTCCAGACTATGCAGGAATTCCTTATTATTCAGAACGACACGACACTTACTGGCCGCTTTATGATTCAGCAACAATTGTAGAAACAACAGAAAACGGTAACTTAAAAACTATTCGTGCAGATTTGGAAATGGAACCGTTTGGCACTGTAGACGAACTTATAGAAATTCAAAAAATAGAGGATAGCATTCTTTATGTTGCCACAAACCAGAACAAATTGAATTATCTTGGAAAATTTGACTGCGTTTGGCCACAAAAAATGAAAATCTGTATTTTCTTAATTCGCGACGGAGAAAACTGGATTCTTTACGGAATTGGCGGCGTTAATGCACCAAGAATTCCATTTTTTACAGAAAGAATTGAAACTTCATTTATAAACAGAATCAAAACCTTCTGTAATTTTATTTTCAGCAAAATATAAACATAAAAAGATATAAATGAAAATTTTAATAGAAAAATTTAGGAGATTTTAAGATGATTTGGTTAATTGGATGCAAAGGAATGTTAGGCACAGAAATTGCACGTCAGCTTGATGAAGCAAAACTTTCCTGGGTTGGAACAGACAGAGAAATTGACATTACAAATCCACAGGAACTTGAAAATTTTGAAAATTCAATTGAAACAGCATCTTATTTTCCATCTGAAAAAACACATTCAGACCGCCAGATTAAATGGATTATTAACTGTGCCGCTTACACAAATGTAGACAAAGCAGAAGAAGATACAGAACTTGCCGCAAAATTGAACTGCGAAGGTCCAAAAAACATTGCCCGCCTTGCAAGAAAGATTGGAGCAAAACTGATTCACATTTCTACAGATTACGTTTTTAACGGCGAAGGAAGTTCACCTTACACAGAAGATATGGAAAAAGAACCGCTTGGTGTTTATGGAAAAACAAAATCTGACGGTGAAGATGCGATTCAAAAAGAAATGAACCAGTATTATATTATCCGAACTGCATGGCTTTACGGTTTTGACGGCAAAAATTTTGTATACACAATGACAAAACTTATGAACAGCCACGATTCAATCAACGTTGTAAATGATCAGTTTGGAACACCAACCTGCACTCTTGACCTTGCCGCAGCAATTCTTAAATTAATAGAAAAAGCAGACAACGCAAAAGAAATAATCGGACCAAAAAGTGCACCTGCATTTGGAATTTACCATTTTTCCGGAATGGGCGAAATTTCGTGGTTTGATTTTGCAGAAGAAATTTACAAACTTGGCAAAAAATACAAAAGAATTACAGCTGAATGCAAAGTAAATCCTTGTACAACAGAAGAATTCGGTGCAAAAGTAAAACGCCCGCACTACAGCGTTCTTTGCAAAGACAAAATTACAAAAGAATTAAAAATAAAGATTCCAACCTGGCAGCAGAGTCTGGAAAGATTTATTAAGGCAAATAGTTTTAATCCGCTTTAAAAAGTCCTTTTTGCAGGTGAAACTTTGATTTAGCCCCAAAAAAGGTGAAAATTTTACAAGGAGAGAATCTGATGAATCTTAAAAAGTTAATTGCATTTTTTATAGCCGCCTTTTTTGCAGTAAACGTTTTTTCTCAGGAAGCATTAAAATCAGTTGAAGAAGAATATTATGATTTTCTTTCGCTAACAGGAATTACAGAACGCCCTACTCTTGGCTACAGAACTTTAAGCGACAGTGTCTGGAATTACAATGAAAACGTTTCTGATGAAATTACTGACGAAATTGTAACTCATCCTTGGAAAAACCTAAATCTTGGAAAAACATTTACACTCTGGCAGTACAAAAAAGCAGATTCAAACTGGTTCACAAAAGGCATTCCAGAATCTCTAAAACTTAAGATTTACGGCCCTGAATGGTTCAACAGCTACAACACAGCCACCCCTTATGGACAAAACGACGGAGCTTTGTGGCAAGGCCGCGGTTACAATACTTCGCTAACAGCAGGCTTACGTTTGGAAGGCTATGGATTTGAGTTGAC
>JAILCM010000032.1 GCA_024680155.1 Treponema sp. | reverse complement strand
GGAACTTCATCAAGTCCAAAAAGATGCTGAGCCAAAGTTAAATGTCCCGAAGAAGAAATAGGAAGAAATTCTGCAACTCCCTGTAAAATTCCAAGAAGAATTCCCTGAATGATTGTCATTTTTTAAACCTCCAAAAGTGCTTGTAGTTTAACGTATAAATAAGGCGAGGGGCAAGTGTTGCGTTTAGCACTGAAATTTCATAAAATTACAAAAGAGGTTTTTATGGAACAGTACAAAATTGATTTTATTAATTTTATGTTGGAAGCGCAGGTGCTTAAGTTTGGTTCGTTCACTCTCAAAAGTGGAAGACAGTCGCCGTTTTTTATGAATGCGGGGGCTTACATTACAGGAAGTCAGCTTGCTCGTCTTGGAGAATTTTATTCTCAGGCAATTCACGAAAAATTTGGTGATGATTTTGATGTTCTTTTTGGACCTGCTTACAAAGGAATTCCGCTCGCTGTTACAACTGCAATTGCTTATTCAAAACTTTATGGCAAAGAAATTAAATATTGTTCCGACCGCAAAGAAGAAAAAGATCACGGTGCAGATAAGGGCGCTCTTCTTGGTTACAAAATCAAGGATGGGGATCGCGTAGTTATTATTGAAGATGTTACAACTTCCGGTAAATCAATAGAAGAAACTTATCCAAAAATCAAAGCTCAGGAAGAAAAAGAAGGCGGAATTAAAATCGTCGGTGAAATTATCAGTCTGAACCGAATGGAACGCGCCGGAGATTCTGAAAAATCGGCAGTTAATGTAATCACAGAAAAATACGGCTTCCCTGTTCACGCGATTGTTACAATGGAAGAAGTTGTTGAAGCACTTTATACCAAGGGCGATAAATCTGTAATTACAGATGATTTGAAGGTTCAGATTGACGCTTACTACAAAGAATGGGGCTGCAAGTAATGAGAAATAAATTTACAACACTTTGCGCCTTGATTTTAGCATTCTGCGTGATTTGTGGTGGGCTTTCGGGCTGTGCAAAAAAATCTAACGTGGCGGCTTCAGGCATTCCACAAAAAATCATCTGTCTTTCGCCGGCTGGAACCGAAATCCTTTTTGCAATTGGCGCACAAGAGCAGGTTATTGCAGTCAGCGAATTTTCTGATTACCCGCCGGAAGCTTTGGAAAAACCGGTTATTGGTGGCTTTGACGGAAAATCAATCAGTCTTGAAAAGATTCTTGCAATGCAGCCAGATTTTGTTTACCTGACTGACGGAATGCACAATTTTATGATTCCTCAGCTTGAAACTTACAATATCCGCTATTATCTTTCGAATGCAAGTTCGATTGCGGCAATCAAAAAAGAAATTACTGAACTTGGAGAAATTACCGGCCACACAAAAGAAGCCGCAAAAGTTGTAGAAGAGATGACCCTCGCGGAAGAAGAAGCCCGTGCAAACTCTACCAGCGAAAACTCATCCCCACGCGTTTACTACGAAGTTTGGGCAAACCCATATATGACAGCGGGAACTTCATCTTTTATAAACGACATAATCACAGCGGCTGGTGGCTCAAACATTTTTTCTGACCTTACCGAAAATTATCCTCTCATCAGCGAAGAAACAATCATAGCGCGTAACCCCGAATTCATTTTTATTCCAATCACTTCTGGAATTACAAAAAAACAGGTTGCCGCTCGTAACGGCTGGTCCCAAATTGACGCTGTAAAAAACGGGCGAATCATTTTGATTGACGACAATGTTTATACACGCTCAGGTCCAAGAGTTGCGAACTGCATTAAAGAGATGTCGGAAATTTTTGCAAAATAAAATCATCAAGAAATCAAAAGCAAAAAAACGTCATTACTTGAATATAGTATCCTAAAAATGGGTTGGTTTTTTAAGTTTGTGCTTCTTTGTGAAGGTTTGTTTTAGAAATGATGTTTTTGTGCTATAATCTTCTTATGGTGCAAAAAGTTCAGACTGTGCGAAAAAGTCCGTATTTTCTTTTTTTTCTCATTTCGCTGATTGTTCTTGCGGCTTCGTTTGTTCTTTCTTTGTGCCTGGGTGCAGAAAAGTTGAACTTTTTTAAGACTTTTGCGTCTCTTTTTGTTGGCGAGCACGATTACAAAACTGCAATTCTTTTTAATTTACGATTGCCACGAAGTCTTTTGGTTTTAGTTACAGGAATTCTTCTTGGCGGAAGCGGCGCAATTTTTCAGCTCTTTTTCCGTAATCCGCTTGCTGAACCTGGAATCTTAGGCATTTCTTCCGGGGCAACTTTGGGCGCGGTGATTGCAACGTTTTTTGGGTTGTACGGAATTGGTGCGGCAGGGGCAACTTTAGAGGCTGGTACTGGCGGTGCAATTGCAACTTCTGCGGCGGGCAATTTTTTCCTTTTCAAAATCATTTCGCCAATAAATTTGTTTGCATTTGGCGGTGCTCTTTTAAGCGGTGTCATTGTAACTCTTCTTGCTCTTACAAACTACGGTCGCAATTCTTCGGTTATGCTTTTGATTTGTGGAACTGCGCTTGGAACTTTGTATTCTTCACTTTCTTCATTAATCCTGCTTTCTGGAAAAAAGGAACTTCACACAATTTATACCTGGATTTTGGGAAGTTTTAACGGACGTGGCTGGAACGAACTGATTTTCATCCTTATTCCAACGGTGGCGGCAATTTTGATAATGTTTTTAATCTGTACGCCTTTGGATTTGCTGAACGGTGGCGAACAAACTGCTCTTTCTTTGGGCTTAGACGTTACTGCTTTGCGTGTAAAAGTTTTGATTTGCGGGGCTTTAGCGGTAAGTGCTTCGGTTTGTGCTGGCGGAACAATAAATTTTGTAGGATTGATTGCCCCTCATATTGCAAGAAAATTCATAGGTTCAAAAGGAAAAACGCTTCTTCCGGCCAGCATGATTTTTGGAGCAATTCTACTTTTACTTTCCGACACTGGCGCTCGTCTGATAATTGCCCCTGCCGAAGTTCCTGCCGGAGTAATTACGTCCATTTTGGGTGTACCGTTTTTTATTGCGTTGTGTGTGAAGAGGAAATAAGGGGAATTTATGGTTGAATCTCTTTCTGCAAAAAATCTTTGCGTCTCTTCCGGAACAAAAAAAATCCTTAATGGAGTTTCGCTGGAACTTAAAAAAGGCGAGGTCGTTTGTCTTTGTGGACCAAATGGCTGCGGAAAATCGACTTTGCTTTCGGTGATGGCTGGAACTGAAGCTCCGGGGATAAAAGTGACTGCGGGAGCTACGCCGATCAAATCGCTTCCACCAAAGGCTCGTGCTAAAATCATTTCGTATATGGCGCAGGAAGAAAAATCTATGTGGGATTTTAGTGTTTTTGACATTGTTCTTAGCGGTCGATTTTGCTACACTAAAAATGGAAATTATTCTGCCCAGGACAAACTTGCCGCTACCGAAGCCATAAATCAACTTGGAATTACCGAACTTGCCCAAAAAAGCGTATTTGAAATTTCTTACGGTGAATTCCAAAAGGCACGAATTGCACGCGCTCTCTGCCAAAATTCCGATTTTTTACTTTTGGATGAACCGACTGCCAACTTAGATTTTGTGTACGAGCCAAAACTTTTGGAAATTCTTGTG
>JAILCM010000329.1 GCA_024680155.1 Treponema sp. | reverse complement strand
GAACGCTTTGTTGCAGACTGGGAGCGCGAAAACAATCAGGTAACTATGCCTGAGGTTGCTCCGGCTACAGGAAAGAAGGTTGCAGTTATCGGTTCTGGTCCTGCAGGTCTTACAGTAGCTGCTGACTGTGCACGTGCCGGTCATGATGTTACTGTATTCGAAGCTTTCCACAAATGTGGTGGCGTTATGATGTACGGTATTCCTGAATTCCGTCTTCCAAAGAAAATCGTTCAGGACGAAATTGAAAATCTTAAGAAAATCGGCGTAAAGTTTGAAACAAACTTCCTTGTTGGCCGTACAGATACTCTTGATCAGCTCCTTACAGAAAAGGGCTTTGATGCTGCTTTCGTAGGAACTGGTGCTGGACTTCCAAAGTTCCTCAACATTCCTGGAGAAAACCTCATTGGTGTATTCTCTGCAAACGAGTATCTTACCCGTGCAAACCTTATGAAAGGTTATGATAAAGATCACGCTGCAACTCCAATTTACGAAGCAAAGCATGTAGTTGTTTGTGGTGCCGGAAACGTTGCAATGGATGCTGCCCGCATGGCCTTCCGCCTTGGAGCAGAAACTGTTGATGTTGTTTACCGCCGTACAAGAAATGAAATGCCAGCCCGTCTTGAAGAGATTGGCCACGCAGAAGAAGAAGGTGTAAACTTCCGCTTCCTCGAAAACCCTGTAGAAGTACTTGGTAACGAAGAAGGCAAGGTAGTTGGTGTACGCTGCCTTAGCTACGAACTTGGTGAACCAGACGAATCTGGCCGCCGCTCTCCAGTATCTATCCCAGGTTCTGAACACGATGTTCCATGTGACGCAATGATTGTAGCTCTCGGAAACGGTTCAAACCCACTCCTCGTAAGTACAACTCCAGGTCTTGATGCCGACAAACGAGGACACATCCTCGTTGATGAAAAACAGGCTACACACCACGCAAAGGTATGGGCTGGTGGAGACATCGTTCTCGGTGCTGCAACTGTAATCTTAGCGATGGGCGAAGGAAGAAAGGCTGCCGCAGGTATTAATGAATACCTGGCTGCAAACTAAAAAAAAAGTCTCGCCCAGAGCGGGCAAGTTTTGGGCATTAGCCCGAAACTTTGTAGTGAGCGTAGCGAACGGTAACTCAAATTTTGAGTGTACAAACATATATGAGTTAGCGATGTGGAGTGCGTAAGGCCACTGGACTGAGCTTAGCGAGGGAAGCGGCTGGAGCGAAAGCGGAACACGAAACGTAGCGACCCTAAAAATAGGAAATGCGGTTTAGCAGTTACTATTTTTAGGGGAACTCCCTTTCTTTCTTTTAAAATCCGAAAATCTCATAAATTCTCAATAAAATAGTATATTTCTGTTACAGAATCTTTGCGAAAAAATAACAATATAGTATAATTATAACCAAATTTTTAAGTTTATCTAAAAAAGGGGAGTGATTTATGAAAAAGAAAATTTTCTTTTTTGTAGCTGCATTATTTTTATTTTTTTCTTGTAAAAACATTCTTAACCGACCTGACAATTCTTCGGAAGATAATCAAACTTATCTTATTATTAGTTCAGCAAGTATAAAAGAGTCGGTGCAAAAATTAAACCGTACAATTGAACAAACTAAGGTTTCTAATCTTACCGATTTTGTGCTTACTGGCAAACTTTCTACCGAAGAAACCATGCATTCGATGATTGAAGCCGACGATTTTAATGCGCTTTCTGATGTAAAAATAACAATTACTCCTGGTGAGTGGGATTTTAAGCTTACTGCAAAAATTGGTGAAATAAATTTTGAAGGAACAACTAAAGCGGTTATTCAAGAAGGAAAGATTAATTCAATCAGTTTTGTTTTGGCTTCGGACAAGGGCTACGGTGGAATAAGTATAAAGATGAATTTTACCGGCGATGCTGATAAAGTTGTTGTAAATGTTTTGAGCAAAGACAAGCAGACCCAAATTGATTCTAAGACTTTTTTGGCAGCTAATGATGATTTTGTGGAAGATGCGGAAAGTGACGATAATTCAAAATATTTTACTTATAATCTGGAAACAATTCTAAATTCAAATGATGAAGAAATCCCTCTTCCTGCTGCAACTTATTTCATAATTTTTGATTTTTATAATACAAGTTTGAGCGAATATGGTGATGGCTCTGCCGATTCAAATCCTTTGCCGCTGAATTCAAGTAAAAATTATGTTCGTGTTGGAAACGGAATTACAACGGAAGCGGAATTAAACATTGTTTTGAATGATGTTTATACTATAACTTACGTAAAAAATGGTGGTGAAATTGTAACGGGCCAAACTTTAAGAGAAAATTATTCTAGAAAAAGTTCTTTTGTACTGCCAAAAATGGAAAATGATGGAAAGATTTTTGTCGGCTGGTATACTACGGATCCTTCTTCTGCTGATTTTGACCCATCTACACGCAAAACAAAAATTGAAAAGTCTGCCGGTGATTTAACTTTGTATGCCCGGTATAGTACGGATGCTGTTTTGTATGTAAATGCTGAAGGTTCTATTGATAATGATGGTTTAACTCCTGATACTGCAATGTTGGATATAACTCAAGCGGTTCAGAAAATTATTGAATATGATACGCCAAAAGACTGGATAATTGAAGTTGAAGGGAAAGTTTATGGGCCACAGTCAATTGGTTTATATAATAGTGATGATGATAAATATACTTATCTTACAACTGATCATGCAAAATCGTTGAAAATTCAAGGTACAAGTAACACAACAGAAATTCTTACGGCACGGCCTAATGATGTTGCAAATTCTTGGAATGGAACGGTTCTTTCAATTTATGCGCCTCCTGTTGTTAGTGCGGGCAATTCTGGAGCTGCAAATGGTACTGGGGCGGATGTGCAAGATAAAGTTGTTCCTGTAACGCTTGATAAACTGACTATAACCGACGGTAAAGGCGAAAATGGTGGCGGTATAAAACTTTGTTCAAATGCAACTTTGATTCTTGGTGAAGATGTTTGTGTTACTGGTAATAGCGCAACTAATGGTGGTGGCGTTTATGTTGCAAGTGGTTCAGTTTTGTCTGTAGCGGGTGCGGATTCTGTAACGGAAAATACAGGTGCTGATAACGTGGAATCAAATTATTATTTTGCAGGTGATGTTGGTTTTATAGATAATTCTGTTCTTGGTTTATTGACTGCGGGCGAATCTTATAATTTTGTTGGTGGAAAAGAGCTTACAGATAATGCGTTGACGGTATTCTTCCAGAAGTTGTTTACGGTGGGTGATGGAACTAATAAACTGTTCGGCAATCTTACGCTTGATTTGTCTAGAGCGTTGGAAGTTACTAAGATGGATTTGCCAAGTGTTTCTGGAACTGGTGAAAATGCAATTCTTAATAATGATTTTACAACTCTTACACTGCCTCCAAATCTTGTAAAAGTAAATACAGATGAAAATACAAACAAAATAATTAATAAAGTAACCGAAATTTCTATTGCGGAAACAAACAGTAATTATTGTACACAAGATGGTGTTCTTTATAACAAAGCAAAAACGGAACTTGTCTGGTACCCTGCAGAAAAAACGAATAGCAAAGATAGTGATGGTGATGGTGAACTTGACACATTTGAGATTCCTCAAACTGTAAATTCAATTGCAGATTACGCGTTTTACGAAAATCAGAAACTAAAAACAATTAATATCCCTTCAACTGTAACTGCTATTGGTAAGTCGGCATTTACTGGCTCAAAATTACTAGAAGAAGTTAATATGAATGAAGGTTTACAAGTATTAAATAAATCGGTTTTTGCAAGCTGTAATAAATTTAAAAAAGTTACATTGCCAGCTTCGATAGATACGATTGATAATCGAGCCTTTTATTTTGATAACGCTCTTGAAGAAATTATTTATAGTGGAACAAGAGCTCAATGGAAAGCAATCGAAATAAAAGAAGCTTCCAAAATGTTTGAATGGAATTACCGTGTTCCAGCCGAAGTTACTTGTTCAGACGGCACTGTTTATGTGCATGAATATAAAATCACTTACAATCTTAATGATGACGAAGATAATCCTGCAACAAACGCCGCAAGTAATAAAACGACTTATACTGGAGAAGATGTTTTAGTTGGTTCGGTTGAATTTGCTGCTCCTACAAGAACTGGTTACGCATTCAATGGCTGGTATACGAAAGAGAATTTTTCTGATGACGAGCCTATTACCGAAATTAGCGCGATTATTGAACTTGATGATTATACTCTCTATGCAAAATGGAGCCGCGCAAACGGAATAACTGTAAGCATAAATCAAAAAAATGACCTTGGTCTTGAAGTTACACAGGTAAACGAAATTACAAAAACTGTAACATTTGGAGTAACTGGCGGAAACTCTAACGCAACTTATTCTTGGTATGTAGATGGTGTAAAACAGACCGGTTCAAATTCAACTGGCAGTACTTTTGCTCTTACACCAACAAGTGCCGGAACAAAAACTTATGTTGTGGAAGTTAGGTGCGGACTTTATAGTGCAAGTGCAACAGTAAATATTGAAACAAAAGCTGATTTGTATGTAAGTGCTTCTGCTGACCCGGATGATGATTCGGCGGACGGTACAGAAGAACATCCTTTTGCAACTATTCAAGCGGCATGTAATGCAATGACCAGCAGTATTATTGATGAATACACAATTTATGTAGACGGATTGTTACAGAGTGCAGATAAGATTCCAAATACTGTGAGCGAAAATATAAAATCAATTACGATTGCTGGTAAAAATGCGCTTGTTGATGGTGTGCCGCAGGATGGAATTAAGTTTGCTACAAAGGGATATGGAAATTGTCTTGAAGTATTAACTGATGTTCCTGTTATCATAAAAAATCTTTACCTTCGTGATGGAGTTTATGGAATTGGTGTTGGAAATAGTCTTTCTAATGCAAATGCTGCAGTAGACGTAACTTTGGAAAGCGGTACTCTTATTGATGGCAACGAATATGGAGTTAAGATATGCGGCAATTGTTCTGTAAGGGTGAAAGATAGCGTAACAATTACAAATAATGCAAGCAGTGAAAATTCTGGAATTTATGTTAGTCAAAACGCTAAGCTATATCTGGAAGGCGGTACATTCAGCGGAAATACCTCAGTATTTGGTTATGATATTGATATTAATTATCTAAATGGAGCAAAAGTTTATATTTCTTCAGTTCTTCCAGATGTAAATCAGTTTGCAGCATTCTTCTCATCTGCTATAGCTTCAGGTAGTATTCAAAGTGGTACCCAGCTTATTTATAACGACGGACTTTCAGACGAAGAGTTCGCAGCTCAGTGTGCTAAGTTCAAGGTTGTTAAACCAGGTGATACTACAGTATGGATTATTAATTCAGAAGGATGTTTAGTTCGTGGAATTAATGTTGG
>JAILCM010000328.1 GCA_024680155.1 Treponema sp. | reverse complement strand
GAAATGACACAGAACTATTCCAACGACTCAATTATTTTTTTAAGCTGGTCGGAATCTTTTGCAACCGGACGATTAAGCTCAAAAATTCTTGTTGCATCTTTTATATTTTCGGGCATTTCGGGAGCTTCGCCAAGAACGTGACGGCAATAATCGGCAGACAAAGACGGATGGTTATAAGCCATAAGAACAAATGCATTATCTTCATCAGCAAGGTCGGAATCCTGCTCTTTTATACAGGCATATGCTCTGGCTGTAGCTTCGTCGGCAAAAAATCCGTACTTCATAAAAAGTTCTTTTGCAGCTTTTTCGCGCATTTTTTCTGAAATTTCGGACGGATACACAAAATTACGCATCATCAAGGCATTTTTTCCAAAGAAAGATTCAAGCCGTTCAATATTCGCAGGAATTACAGGATTTGCTTTTCCACGTTCATCCAAACCAACTATAGAATCAAGCACAACAGGATTTCCGGCTCCGTCGGCAGTTAAAGCAGGCGTACTTGGTACTAAAAATCCGTTTAATGGAAGCGCAAATTTCCAGCTGTAAAGTCCCGCAATCAAAGTTCCGTAGTTACCGGCATCAAGAGCGTAATAAATTCCAGAATCAGTTTTATTTTTAATTTGAGCAAACGCATACGGAAAAAGGAAAATCTGGCCCAAAAGACGGCAAACATTTGTAGTATTTGCAACCGTAAGATTATGCTGGCTAACAAAGGCACGGTCTTCAAAAACTTTTGCAACAGCGGCTTTAATTTCTTCTTCGGTGCCTTCCATTTCTATAGGGTAAAGATTTCCGCCATTCCAAACTAAATCCTGCTCTTCAAGCCCACGAACACTTCCTTTTTTATAAACTGCAACTGCCTTAAGATTTTTTTTACCGCGAAGAACTTTTGCAAGAAGAACTCCAAGTCCGCCATCGGTATAATCAAGGAAGATGGCTTTTCCGCCACTAAGCTGGAGCGTATATTCAAGATATGAACACAAATACGAAACGCCAAAATCTTTATGGTAGCCGGTATAACCATGGTAGAGTTCCATCACAAAAAGGCCGGTATCCAGCTGACGAACTTTTGGTTCAAACGGGAACGCATTGGTAGCAATGGTTTCGCAGATAATAGGGCTGTATTCATCTTTTATAAGGGCGGAAGTTAGAGAACCCGCAATTGAAGAAAAAGATGTTTTTTCGTTTATATAATAAGTCCAGCGGCGTAAATCTTCGATTGCAGAAGGAACAAAAACTCCCCCTTCATCTGGAATACAATCACGAACCGCCTGTGAAAATTTTACAGATAAATCTTTGTTTCTTGTACTAGTAAAAAGCATGCACTAACTTTAACTTAAAAGCCATAAAGAAACAAGCAAGAACTAAAATGGAAATTTAGGTGGAAAGAAGATGTGTACGCAGTTTTGCGTGCAAAACTGCAAGTGCGGGCACTATTCATTAAAGTTATAAATTCAACTAACAGCCTGCACTATTCTTCCAACCCCGGTACGTGTTTTTTGAGCGATTCCATAAATTCTTCACCGGTAACGCCTTCACGCAGGCAGGCAAACATACAATTGTCGCCGGCTACAGTTCCAATAATTTCTTCAAGGTTAAGATTATCAATCGCATTACAAACTGTGTTCGCATGGCCAGAAAAAGTTTTTATAACAACAATGTTTCCGCTAATATCAATGCTAACGTAACCGCGCAAAAAATCCTGAACATAAATCGATTCAGACTCGCCATCACCATCATCAGGAAGCGCATACATATAACCGGCCTTTCCATCAGGAACTTTTCCAACCTTTAACAGTTTTAAGTCGCGGCTCAAAGTTGCCTGAGTAACATCATAGCCCTCTTTTGTAAGCAGAGAAAGCAAATCATCCTGACTTTCGATAGTATTATTTTTGATGAGAGTTTTAATTGTCTTTAATCGCGATTGTCGTTCTTTCATATTTGCCTCACTTTTGCATAAATATACAATTTTTATGCATTTTTTTCAAGGTATCCTTTTCTTACACTTCCCTTAAATAATTTTTTTTTAATATATCTAAATTTTCATAAATCTTTGCAAATTCCGCAGCATTCCTATAAAATTATGTTATGCACTTTTTAAAAAAGAAACATCTTTCATTCAAATTTACTCTGATGTTCACCGGAATTACGCTGATTACATTAACAGTTACATCTTTTCTTTCATATTATAATCAGAACAAACTTTACAAAGAACAAAAAGAAGAAAGCATTCATTTTGTTGCATCATATCTTGAAGAACTTCTTGTAGCCGACGATATTTATTTTATTTGGTATCAGGATTATTTTTTAAAAGAAGCCGGTTCATTGCTCATTCCGCATAATTTTGATGAAGCTTCGGTTCAAAATGCACGATTTGAATACGAAGAAGTTCTTTCTACCGATTACGCGGGACTTGTACTCGGTAGCGACCTTACTTTTGACGACCTTTCTCCAAAAGCAAAAACAGCCTACGAAGTTTACAGTCACGAATACTATCAGCAGGCATTTGAAAAAGCTCAGGAACAGTTCAATCTTTCTTACATTTACTATCTTGTTCCCGATGATGACGGTACAGACAACGCAACTTTTGTTCTTGACAGCGTACGCAAAGAACTGATTATAGACGGAAACAAATTTATTAAACTTGGAACAAAAGTGAATTATCCAAAATCGGAGCATGAACGTCTTTGGGAAGCCTGGGAAAAAGAAATTCAACCTTCCGGAAATGATGTCTTTAACAACGAACGTGGCAAATATTACGTTTATTACACTCCAGTTTTTGTTCAAAACCGCAAAATGGGTATAATCGGAATTGAAGTTGATGTTGCATCCGTAACAAAAGAAATTATAGACGCAACTCTCCGTCAGGTAATCATGATTGCCGCAGTCCTTGTGTTCTTTATGGGAATTCTTCTTGCTATAATCCGTAAAATCTACGTTAAGAAGATGGTAATTCTGCAAAAAACTATTGATGAATACACAATGACAAAAGACCCAAAGCTTGCTCAAAAACTAAAGGCCGAAGTTACAAACGAAGACGAAATTTCTACAATCATGTCAAAATTTGCAGACTTAGTTCAGGTTTTGGACACTTACATGAACAATCTTACGGTTGCAAATGAACGTCTTGAAGCTACACAACAAAAAAATATGGAAATGAGCATTCTTGCAATGAAGGATCCTCTTACCGGAATTCGCAATAAAACCGGCTACGACAGAGAAATTCAGCGACTAAAACACGAAATGGACGAAGGTGTAATCAGTTTTGGCATTGCAATGATTGATTTGAATTATCTTAAAAAAATTAACGATACTTACGGGCACGACAAAGGAAATATTGCAATTGTAAATTTGAGTAAAATTGTCTGCAGCGTATTTGAACATTCCCCGGTTTTTAGAATTGGCGGTGATGAATTTGTTGTAATTCTTAGAGGAAATGATTTAGACAATATTGAAAATCTGGTAACAGACTTTAACGGAAAAATTCAGTCTCTACAGCAGCAGGATGGACTTGAATATTGGGAAAAAGTTTCTGCCGCAATAGGTTATGCAATTTATGATGTAGAAATAGATTTTACCTATGAAGAACTTTTCAAACGCGCTGATGCCGATATGTACAAAAATAAAAAGGCAATGAAGGCAGAAAGGATGGAATAAAGGTAAATACACAAGTTTGTCGGGTAGCTGAATAAATCATCCACCCGACATCCTGACCAAAACTGTTTACTTTATCAACAGTTTTGAATATGCAGCTAACGCACCATCCATATTTCCACTTAATACAGCTTTTGCTAACTTTTTACCAAGCTGTACACCTTCCTGATCAAAGCTATTAACATTCCAAACGAATCCCTGGAACATAACTTTGTTTTCGTAGTGAGCGAGCAAGGCACCAAGGCTCTTTGGATTGAGCTGAGCCCCGTAGATAAGGCTTGAAGGACGACCACCGGCAAATGCCTTGTTTGGATTTTCGTCTGATTTTCCACAGGCAAAGGCAACAATCTGAGCTGTTACGTTAGCGCAGAGCTTAACCTGGCTAGTTGAATCTTCAATTACAACATCTTCGCCAGTCTGGTTTTCGCGGAATGCAATAAACTGCAATGGAACGATATCTGTTCCCTGGTGGAGCAACTGATAGAATGAGTGCTGTCCGTTTGTTCCTGGTTCTCCAAAAATTACAGGGCCAGTTACGTAATTAATTTTTCCACCGTCGCGGTTTACGCTCTTACCATTTGATTCCATATCCAACTGCTGAAGATGAGCTGGGAAACGGCTGAGTGCCTGTGAGTATGGAAGAATTGCAGTTGCAGGATAGTTCTGAACATTTCGCTCATAAACACCAATCAAAGCGTCCATAAGAGCAGCATTTTTTGTAAT
>JAILCM010000327.1 GCA_024680155.1 Treponema sp. | reverse complement strand
TCCATTCCTTCGTTCGCTTCGCTCACTCCGGAACGTCCGCCTTCGGCGTCCGGCCCTACAATCCCTAACGCATTTACCTCAATTTTTTCAGCATCAGCTACCCGCAGCGTAAGCTCATATCCGTGCAGCTGGAATTCCATCGGGTCTCCAAGCGGCGCATATTTTACAAGAGTAATCTCCGCCCCAGGAATAATCCCCATATCCAAAAAGTGCTGTCTCAGGGCTCCATTACCACCCAGCTTCTTTACACAAACAGTTTCCCCGATTTTTACCTGATGAAGAGTCATAAATGTAGAATAGCATAAAAGAAGTATTTAACAAATCCCTTCCAAAATTTTATGCCTGTGGCTTGTAAACTGCCGATACGTAACCATCAATTACCCTCAATTTTACTTTTAAACATATACTGTGTGAACATAAATTGTCAAAAGTTTACCATTCAGGAAACCATTCTTGAATAGACATTAAATTGGTATCTATATAAAAATATTCTATAGTTTCAGTTTCATACAAATTCTTTTCATCCTTTACAATTCCTATTACGACAAAAGGATCATGTAACAACTTTATAGAAATACCTTGTAAATCATTTTTTATGAAATTTGACTTATCAGAAACAGCTTTTCTCTTTACAAAATACTTTTTTTTATTATTTATAAACCCTTTATTTACATCAAACCCACCTAAATAGACATATTCATCATTTTTATTTTTTAGTGAATAATAAAAATTAGTTATTATTTCTTGTCCATTAATTTTTTTTGTTTTATAAAATAAAATAAGATTTCCCAGCTTTTCTATTTCTTGCCAATTATTTGAAAAATAATACTCATCAATATTTATAGAAACTTGTTCATAATCATTATTATTTTCAGAATAACAGGAAATTAAAATTAATGTAAAACAGAATAACAAAATTATATTTTTTTTAATCATTTTATTTCTACCTCTTTATCAAATTTAGAAAAATCTAAATAGGCCTGAATATCAGGAGATGTTTTTGTTGAAAAAGGAGCCCATGTTTGATTAACTTTGTTTTTTTGGGCTTTATTCAGTTGTTTAGAATTATTATTACGAATAGATTGCCATGTATCTCCTTCACTTGCATCTATAATTTGAAAGTCATTTTCATCTTCATTTTTTCCCACTCCATAATTTACATGTTGCACAGTTTTTGTACCCCATTTATAGAAATTTAATATTCCTTTATTTCCTTGTCTAGAATTATCTACTGATTCATATAAAACAATTCCTGGTATAGAACCAGAGGCCATTCTTGCTGCTGTTAAATAATTATCAACTTTGTATCCCATTTTTTGCATTGCATATACAAAAACACCACTACAATCCATTTTTGAAGATGTAGGTTTTCTATCATGGCTATACGTAGCTCCTATTGTATTTCTAACAATATTAGTAAAACGCTCTAACTCGTCTTCCAAGTGACTGTTATCATTAAACTTTTCATTTAATTCTGTAAAAGTATCTTTTAAGATGTATTGAGGATGATCTCTTTTTGTTTTTTTCTTGTGTTTTTCTATTTTTGTATGATATAGGTCTAAAGATTCTTCATTGCCATATATATCAAAAGCTAATTTTGCATCTGTTTTTGGAAAAAATAATCCGTTTTCATAACTGTATCCTGCTTTTATAAGTATTTCATTTGAATTATTAATTCCGATATGTTTATTTAAGAACTTTGTTTTTGTAAAAGAGGAATCAAAAGGAATTTCTTCCAATACATCACCATATTCATCAATAAAAGTTATCCCGTTTCCAGCATTGTATATAATTTTTGATATGCTATTATCTTGTTTTTTTACAATTATCCATGATTTATTATATTTAGAAAAATCAATAGCATATTTTTCGGTATTCTCTTCCACAACCTGCTCATAGCTGACTATATCAACAAGTTCCGGTGGTCTTCCCCAAAAATCTTTTTCGTAAATATTTGCAGTTACTTTATACTTGCCAGGTTCAGAAATGGTAAAACTTCTGTCAAACTTGTTAAATAAAATCGAACCATTATCAATGGAATCTCTGAACCATGTTGATTCAACATTGTCATCGCCAAGCTGCATACCAGGGGTTTCAATTTTTTCTAACTGCCATTCAACAGCATAACGCAATCTAGAAAGCGGTCCATCCAGTTCCTTTTCCCCCTGCATTACATTATAGCAGACCTTCTCACCAGCTTTTATGTTTTGACTTCCTGTAGACTTATATACATCACTCAATATAGAAAGTTTTCCTTTGTCTGTTACTCCTGTTACCTGAAAAACATCTTTTCCAGGATTAAGAGAGCACTCTTTCAGCAAATCACGACAATTTGAAAAAAACGTATACAGTTCCTTATTGTCATAATTTCCAAAGTATCCTTCATCAGCCAGAACCTTTGTTATTATTCCTTCTATACCGTTGCTTTCATAATCATTTACAATCTTTAATGCCTCTGCTGTCAGTACACTCTTATCTTCCTGACAGAGATTAATTGCCTTTTTGTATTTTCTGAGCATCTGGTTTGTCAGTGTTACTGCAGCAGTTCTCGTTATATCAGCCATGTGTCTGCCTCCCGCTCAAGCCACTGTTCATATTTCAATATTAAATCAAGATACTTTTCTTCACTATAGTACAGCTCGGCATTTTCTATATTATTCTCAAGCTTTTCAAGAGCAAGCTTCTTTATTTTATGCCACTCTGATTTTTTCAAACTGTAAACTTTTCCGTCTATGTTTTTTTCAATTATCGGGTCTGGATTATACTTTGCAGATTCTTCATTAAATTCAGCCTCGGCTTCCTTTTATTCTTTTGTTGAATTATCTGTGAATTGGTTGTCTTTATTCTGTGCTACATGAGTTAATTCATGGGTTAGTAATACTTGCCCCTCTTCTGTTTCTGGTTTAAATGCTCCGTTTCTGAAATAAATATCAGAACCAATTGTTAAAGCAAGTGCGTGAAAACTTCTTGTAAATTCATCAGCAGACATCCCTGTATGGATTGTTGCCTCTTCAATTCGTTTCTCTTTCTGAAGATTATTTATAATAGTTTTATCAAGAGGAAACTGTCTATCATATTCTGCAAAACGCTGAACGGTTCTTTCCTGTGTCTTATATTCAATAAATTCACTTTCATTTTTTCCAAAACCTTTAGCCTTTTTAAAAATATTCGAAAACCAGTGAAATTTATTATAAGAAGCAGCAGTTTCTGAAGCAGAATATATATGCTGCTCAAGCAAAAGTTGATCTTTAGTTTTTTTTGCCATTCCGTCCCCCTAATTTAATTCTTCAAATTTCTTTCCAGCAAAACGTTTTGAAAGTTTTTCTGTATCCCGTTCAGACATAACTCCACTCCCTTCCGCGTGTCCTACATCCCAGAACTGGTTCTTTGCAGCAAAGTCAGGGTCTGTTTTGGCAAGAACTGCCTTATCATATTCGTAGTTTGCATTAATTCGCTGCATTTTAAGTTCTTCCGGGCTAAGATTTTCTGAATTAAAGGCTTTTTCCCCATGGGAACCGCCACGATGTTCAGCACGTTTTTGAATTACATTGTGGAATGCTTCT
>JAILCM010000326.1 GCA_024680155.1 Treponema sp. | reverse complement strand
GACAATTTTGTTTTTTCGAAAAAATCATCTGTCGAAGGTCCTGCTCCAAAAACAAGAATTGGTTTTTCAATGGAGTTTTTTATAAGATTTTTGCTTTTACAGATGTAGGGAAGATTATTGAAAATATTTTTGTTGTAAAGTTTGCCAAGCCTTGAGATTGTAACCCTGTTTTTCCAAAATTGGGAAATGCATTTTGTAATGAAATTTGCTGTCTGGGAATAAAAAACTTTGCTGCTGCTTTCTATAGCGGAAAAATCCATGGAAAGGAGCCTTCTGCAATTATTTGTCCTTTTGATGATTTCAGGTCTGTTGAGGAATTCAAGTAAATCCTTCATTGAAGAAATCTTTTCATAGAAAAAATTCTTGCTTTCATCAGTCTTAAGGCTGCAGATTGAATTTTCATGTGAAAAATCGTAAAGAAGAGGATCTGTTTCAATTGCCAGAACCATGCTTGATTCATCAATTTTTGAGATCAGTTTTTCAATTCCATAGCCAAGCAGAGGAGAGCAGGCCAGGACGAAAGTTCCAGGTGCAATTTGACAATTATCCAGGGCCCTTTCTATAGCTGAACTTGGGCTATATTTAGAATATAAATATTTCTGCTGGTAATATACAGAAAAACCTTGCTTAGCTTGCACTAAACAAGGTTTCTCAATTTCATTTAAGTTTTCCAATCTATTTTTTTGAAGTGAAATATTTGTTGTAGGTTGCATCAAAGTTGTTTTTCAACTTCTTGCTTGCAAATACATTTGCTACAACAGATGAATAATCCTGGTTTGTTACATTTGTTTTGTAAGAATCTGCAGTGATTTCATCTGAACTGATTTTTGCATTCTTTCCCTTAAGAACAACAATTGCCTTATTAAGAACTACAGGTTCTGAAATTTCATTGTTGTCAAGAGCGAAGAGTTTTGTAAGGAAATCTTCGTTGCTGTATGCTGTGCTCAATTCTTCAATGTCTGCATCTGAAACAGCAAGAAGTGAATTGTTTTCGAAATTCAAAATCATTCCGTCAGAAGATTTTTTTGCCTTACCGAATTCTTTGCAGGCTTTGTCGAATGAAGAAGCTTTAGCAGAAGCTATGAATGAATTAGCCTGTTCAATGAAGTAATCCTGAACTCGACCCATTTCGTTTGTCTTAAGATAGCTTGAAACAACTTCAACTAAGTCTGCATCCTTTTCGTTCATTGGAACCATTGCTTTTGTGCACTGGTAGATTGTGTAACCTGTGCCGGTTTTGATTACAGGACTGTATTCACCTTCTTTCAAATCAGCGATTTTAACAAAATCATCTTCTTTGTTTAAAGTTGAAATAATCTGATATTCATACTTGTTCTTGAGGACGCCATCTGTGCTTGTGTAATAGTTCTTTGAAAACTGTTCGATTGCATCGTCAAAAGTAATTTCTTCACCTTTAATCTGTGAAAGAACTTTTTTAGCAATTGATTCAGTTTCTACTGAAATTGCCTTGAATGAATATTTGTTGAACATATCAGGATTTTCTGAAGCAAATTTGATTGCCTGGCTTGCAGGAAGATCTTCAGTGTTGAAAATTACAGCATCAAAAGCTTTTGCTGTCTTATTCATTTTGTTCATGAATTTGATTTCATTATCTGAAATTCTGAGGGCAAAGTTGATTCCTTCTGTATTTCCGATAACATCTTTTGCAAAATAATCATAAAGGAAGCGGTTTGCAAGTTCTTCTTCTTCAAACTGCTTTCTCATGGTCTGCTTTGTAGCGTCAGGTGTATCCCTGTAAAGTCTTTCTGAATATTTTCCAGACTGATCAAGGAACTCATTTATCATTTTTCTGTCGATTTTCTTTTCTGCTGCAGTGTAGCCGCTTGCCTTAACTGCATCAATAAAGGCATAGCGTCTTACAGTTTCATTGAAAGCCTGCTGATAGGCATTTCTTGTAAGAAGTTCCATTATATAATCATTGTAATTCTGACCGTTTGCCTTAATCTGATTTCCGTAATATGAAAGAGCCTGGTTGAAAAAACTGCCCTGTTCAAATTTAACTACGTGGCGGCCGTATTTTCCGAAAACTGGAAGTTCCTGTGTTCCTGACTGAACCATACCTGGAACTATGATGAAAGAAACGAATATAAGTACAAATACAATTACAGAGCCTACGCTGATGGCAATACCTGATTTAGTTTTTGACCTTGGTTTTTTAGTTTCAATCTTTTTGCTTGTGTCTTTATTCATTGAAAAACCTCTTTTTGCTTATAAACAAAACATTAAATATAAGTAAATTATTTTAACATACGACGATAAGGGGTGTCAATTAGAGCTGATTTTCGCTTATATTTGTTGAATAAATTTGCTTTTTTATTTTTAGCATATTGACACTTTTTTTTCTTTTTGGTAAAGTAAAAAACATCACGGGGGCGTAGCGAAGCTGGTTATCGCGTCGGCCTGTCAAGCCGAAGATCGCGGGTTCAAGCCCCGTCGCTCCCGCTAAAAAGCCTTCCAATTTTGGAAGGCTTTTTTCATTTACGGGCATTAGCGCAGTTGGTAGCGCGCTTCGTTCGGGACGAAGAGGTCGCCGGTTCAAATCCGGCATGCCCGATAGATAAATCTTTATTTTATATAGATTCATTATAATGTTTTAAAACGTTCAATCAAAACTAAATCAAAAATCGTAAAGAAATTGAAGCATTTCTAATGTAATGTTAATCTCATCAATTGTAACCGTCAATTCTCATGTATTTTCCAAAAATAACTCTTTGCTCTAAACTTCTACCCAAGGTGGAAGAAATTATGAGATCAAATTACAGTCGTGAAGAACGTCAAAAAATTGTTGAGGAATACATTCAGTCAGGAAAATCACAGACAGTATTCGCTCCAGAATACGGCAATAAACCAAATACTTTGTCTGCATGGGTGACTAAATACAAAGTAAGAGTCCAGGTACTGCTTCCGTCGATTTTTACGGATACATTTTTTTGCTGTCTTATAATCAACATTTTCTTCTCTACAAATCTGTGTTATCGGTACACCTAAACGGTGTTTTTGTCGTATAATCTCTATACGGGACATTGAAAGCATCTCCTGACTTCCTCCTAGTGTTTTTTTCCTTAACTAAAAGGTCGTCTTAAACGGAGATGTGCTCAAGTCCCCGTTTTATTTGAAAGCGTGAAAAGAAGCGCGAGTAGAATTGCAAGAAGAGTTGTGAATCTAGCTGCAAAATGTGCATGATGTGTAAGG
>JAILCM010000324.1 GCA_024680155.1 Treponema sp. | reverse complement strand
CTTATTGCTGGATATCAATTTATCAATATCATTTTTAAGAGGAGTTAAATTCCAGACATTATCGTCAGCCCCAGCTTTCACCCACTGATAAAAATCTTCTACTTCGCCTTCAAATGAATAATCATCAAAATGAAGCGAAGTGGCATTTGGTATTTTCTCAACGAGGGATTTTACCGCGCTTGTTTTTCCACCCGCTGTAACTGCGGCTATTGCTATAATTTTCATTTTTTACTTCCAATACTTCTGATTTTTAACTGATATAAATAATTACGCTAATTAACTTTTATTCTCCACTTTGTTTTCCAGTTTTCCAATGCTTTCAAGAAAATGTTTTTCTACAAGAGAAATATTATCTATCTGTTTTGTTTTATATTTTTTATATTCATCATGCGCTTTCTCAATTGCAGCTTGATGAGAAATATGACCGGCAGTTGTAAGGATTTCACGACGAGTCATTTTCAAATACTCATCAATCGTTTCAAGCCAATCATGCATATACATGGGCTCGTGACTTAAAGCACGAACTTCAGCGATATCCAAATATGCTGTAACGATTTTATTTAATGCATCTAGTTCATCTTCTGATAAATAATTTTTCGCAACTTCTACATCTGATTTTTTTATTTCTTTTCCTGTCCAAGATGTAAGTCCCATATTTTGCTTTTCGCTATCTGCTCGTTCATAAATGATTTCAGCTGCAGTATGCTTGTGTGCAGCCCAATGCATTTTGTTTTGAACCTGCTTAAAGAATTCAACAGAACTTTTTGCACTTGGATTGTAATCAATACTTGTAGCATAAATATCAAGAACTTTTCGCCAGAAAACTTTTTCACTTGAACGAATGTCACGAATGCGAGCAAGAAGTTCATCAAAATAATTTCCACCGCCAAGATTCTTTAAGCGCTCATCATCAAGTGCAAAACCTTTCTGCATATACTCTTTCAAAATTTGCATTGCCCAGATTCTAAACTGAGTACCACGTAAAGATTTTACACGATAACCTACGGAAATTATTACATCCAGGTTGTAATAGTCAACCTGATATGTTTTTCCGTCTGAAGCAGTATAGGCAAAATTTGCCCAAACTGAGTTCTTATCTAATTCGCCTTCAGAAAATATATTTCTAACATGTTTTCCGATGACACTCTTATCTCGTTGAAATAGCTCCGCCATCTGGTCAATCGAAAGCCAAACTGTATCATTATCAAAAGTAGCTTGAATTTTTGTAACACCATCCTCGGTTGTGTACATTATAAGATTGGTTTTGTTTTCCATTTGATATTTGTCCTTCTTTATTCTCTTCCATATTTTTTTTATCAATAATTTGTCTTATATTATCTCCCCTTCTATCTCAGAAGCAATCCTGGTATTTGCAATTCTCATACAACATTCATCCATTTCAGTATATCCTAAATAATTGACATTTCCATACCACAAAACTTTTTCATCAATTATGGCAATTTTCTGAGAAATATCTTCCTTTAGTTCTACTCTGATTCCAATATTTTCTAAAAGCTGAATACAAGTACTCTGTTTCTTTTCCTTTGATTCATCGGTTATTTTACGAACTAGGATGTGTATAGAAATTCTTTCTGCAATCTTTGTTGCTGTTAGTAATACAAAAGTCTGAACTTCATTTTTTGAGAGATATGGTGCAGTAATAATAATTTTTGATTTTGCATTTGTGATATCTTTTTCAAAATCTAATAGATATTCCTCTTTTGAGTAGAGCTTTGACATATCATCGCTTAGAACTTCTTTTTCTAATTTCTCTGCACATGGTTTTATTGTATATCCTAATTGCTTATATCCTTTAAGTCTGTTCTGGTACATTCTATCGAAAATTGGTAATCTAAAATCTACATAGTCAAAAATTTGGACTTCATCTTTTCCAGCAAAGTTTCTGTGAAGACGTCCACAATACTGAGAAAGTGTTCCCTTCCAGCTGAAAGGCATTGCAAGCATCAGCGTGTCTATTCGCGGATAATCAAAGCCTTCTCCTGCATATTTGCCAGTCGCAAGTATTATCAGAGTCTCTTCTGCTGGAATAGAGTTCAGTTTTTCAAGTTGTTCGCGTTTTTGTTTTTGAGTTCCCTTTCCTGTTATCAGAATCACATTCTGTGCACAAGCTTCCAGTTGCTCTTTCAATAATTCTAGATGTTCAACTCGTTCTGAAAGGATAAGGGGTGTTCTGTGTTTTTCTATTGAAGCTTTTACATCAGAAATAATGAGTTCATTTCGGGCCAAATTGTCTATCATGTTTTCATAATACTGATTTATAGAAGGGTTTTTATTATCTGACATTTCCACGACAAAATGGAAACTTGTAAAACGTGGAATAAAATAATGAGAAAAATTCTGAGATTCATTCATCTGTTTTGTTGTTGTCGAATATAATATTTTCCCACATTGATAGAAAATTATCTTCTGATGACCATCCCTTCGGATTGGAGTTGCTGTTAATCCGTAAACATATTTTGATTTAAAACTTGATACAAGATTTTCTGTGGTAAAAGCAGAAACGTGATGACACTCATCTACAATTAACATTCCATACTTATATGACCGAGGCCTAACTTCATCTGACTGCTTTTCAATAAGAGAATTTACAATTGCAATATCGATGATTCCAGTTGATTTATCTTTACCCGCGGCAATTGTTCCAGGAATAAAATTCAGAAATTGTTTGATTGCCTTTTTCCATTGTTCAAGTAATGCATGCGATTGCACCAAGATAAGTGTATTTGTTTTTCGTTCTGCAATAAGGGCTGAGGCAACTACTGTTTTTCCAAAACCAGTTCCAGCAGAAAGAATACCTGTATCTGATTTTAGCAGTTCACAAAGGGCTGTTTTTTGTTCCTCGTAAAGCGAGATATTGTCTTTAATATCAATTAAATCACCAGTTTCACGATTGTCAGTTAGATGATAATCTGCACCAACTGCAATAATTTTATCAAGAACCGTTTGAAGATTTCCCCGAGGCAGAAGAAGATATTTTTCATTCTCTTTTGAACAGTCTATAAAACGAGGAATATTATATAGAGGCAGATGCATTCTAAGATTTTTGAAATATTCTGGATTAAGGAAAACTGCGGTACGTCGAAGAATTCCCAGAGCCCGTTCAGATATTCCAGCTTTGTTTATTTCAACATAATTGGAAAGAATGATTTGAACTTCGGATGGAAAATCCGCTCGGATTAGCACGTCATTCCGAGCTGGTTTTGAGATCTCTTTTATAAAGGATTCTGAAACCAATTCAGCATGACTTCTTTCTTCATCTTTTTCAACGAAATCTGGAATCTGATTTTCAATTTCTCTGATTACGCTTCTAATAAACCTCTCATCAAGTTTCTGAATTGAACTTAGAAAAAGCCATTGATCTTCGTAAGGTTTAAAGTTTTCATCAACAAACACAGAATGACCTTCTTTAACTGCCTTTCCCTGCAAGGGCAGTGCAATCAAATTTCCATATCCCCCTTTAGGAATTTCATCCTGATTCGGGAACATTCTATCAAAACTTGAAAATGGAATTGAATGCCGTTTCTGCATTGCTAGTTTTAGAATTGCAGTTCCAAGGTTTCGTGCCAGATGAGCAGCAATATTATCCTCAAAGAAAAACCATAAATGTCCCCCATTACCAGAACGGGAAATCTCTATATAGCTAGGAATTTTCAATTCAGAAGAAGTGTTGTGAACAGCAAGAATATCTGATTTCCAGGAATCAGCATTACCGCTGTGGCAATACGCCGCATTCGCGTCGTTTGCATGAGAGGAAATTATTGACGTTTGCACTTTCGGCGCATGCGCATCAAAATCTATCGCAAGAAAGCGGCATATATTTTCTTCCATCAACGGATAAAGACCAATTACATCTCGTGCGAGTTCATCCTTCCCCGCAAGATGATTATAAAAATATTTATCATCCAATCGTACCGGTAACTTAAAAGGACAGGTACTACAGGAATATTTTTTCATATCGCACTTACCCTGTGCCCACTTATTCTGACAGGCTGGAGAATATCCGCTCTTCACACTTTTTGCATTCTGCCAGCGTAATGCAAAGACATCTTCACGCCCAACAAAAAGAGACTTATAAAGATTGATTTTTTCCTGCGGAGAACTTGTTCGAGTAACAGATTTTTGATTATCTTCTGAAACAGATTGAAGATTATTTGAATATTGCATCTTTTCAATCCGCTCCAAAAGATATTCACGTACCATATCATTTTGTTCAGCAAGTTGGGAGAAAATTAAAACCAAATCGTCTTTTGTCAATGAATCCAGATAATCTTTTATTTGCATTATTGAATAGTATAACAGTATTCTTTTTTATCTGCATTATAAATAAAGATAACAGCCAGTTTCTTATTCCTCAAAGTCCTTGTTAAACTTCTTGAACTTTTCATAAAACTATCTTCTCTTAGCCTCTCTGTGGAAAAAATAGCCGAGGTTTATTCGAACTTCCTGGCGGCCGATATCATTGTTGGTGTAGCAGCAGGTATCAAAACCGATAAGTTCAAAGCCCTGATTAAGATAAAATCCGATTGCGTTTGTGTTGCAGGATTGTGTTTCCAAAATGATTGCACGGCGCCCCTGAGCTACAGCAACTTCCTTGGCTTTATCCATAAGACGTTTGCCCAAGCCCTGACCTCTAAGTTCTTCTGTAATCCAAAGCTCTGTGACCATCAGTCTGTTAGACCACTCTTCCGGGCATACTTCTATACATGCAAGCATTTTTCCATTCTCGCCTACTACACCGTAAGCCTCAGCGTTTTCCCAATGATCCTGATACAAACCATCCGGGAAATCATACTCTTCCGGCGAGTGCACAACTTGCTTTTCAAAAGGCTTTTTAATCAGATTGATTTTGCAGCCATCTTTATCTAACGGCGATATTTCTAAATCATAATAAGAGTCTGTTTTTGTTACGAGTGGAATTGGAGTTCCCTTCCACTGTTCTTTTGGTAAAGGAATTATTTCGATTTTGTCGTTTGTCATATAAACCTCTAATTATTTTTGTTTTTTAATTTTCTCGAAGGCTTCTTCTATAGGGATTCATTTTGTTTATTATATTGTTTTCCAGATAAGTTTTTTATCACCATTATTTAATCTGCCAATTTCTTTCAAAAAAGCTACCTGGGCTTTTAGGTCCTGACTAATGATTTTGTATTCTGGAGCATATTCTTTGTATCCGTGTTTTTCATAAAAATTCCAAGACCACTTTGCCCAAGCCAGATAATTTGAAGTAAGCAAAGAAAGATTGCGCTCTTTTCCTCTTTGCTCAAAATATTCTAACAAGGCATTTCCAATTTTTTGATTTTGATACTGTGCAGAAACAAACATCATCTTAAGATGATATGCTCTCGGGCCAAATTCCATTCCTACTGCAACTCCAATTATATTGTCATCCTGTTCTGCAACCCAAACATCACTTTTTGAATCTTTCATTAATGAATCAATTTCTTCGTAAGTATAAGTTGGGAGCTTAATTTTTTTTATCTGTTCCGCAAACGGCAGATAGGAAGATTCAACAACCTGTAAAATGAGAGGAATATCTTTTATTGCTGCCAGCCTTATAATCATTTTTTTCCTCCGTTAATTCCCCAGAGACGAATCTCGTCCAGCTGCATTGCAGTCAAAGTGCCTGCTTCATACAGGCGGAGATATTCTTCATCAATAGAACTATTGAAAATCAGAAGGTCATCTGTATTAATCGTAACAGGCACACCATTTTCTACAAGAATCTTTATTGGATAGTCCTCGTAGCTATTTTCATAATCCAGCATGATGTTACTTGTAGGGCATAAATTCAAAGTGATTTTTCTGTCGGCAAGCAACTTCATAACACGAGCCGAAGTGGCGGCATGTATTCCGTGATGAACTTCATCAAGCCCGAGAGTCTCTACAGCTGCTTCAACATCTTCTGCCGTACCGGACTCTCCAACATGAATTCTCTTTAACACATGATTTTTTTCTGCAATCTTATATAAAGGAAGAAA
>JAILCM010000301.1 GCA_024680155.1 Treponema sp. | reverse complement strand
CTGTAAAAAACATCAAATATACAATTTCTTATCAGGGAAAAGCAGAAAAGAAAAAAGAAGAAAAAGTTTTCCCAACAGATATCTTTACTGTAGGAGATGCTAATACTTGCGGTCTTACAGTTGGCGACAAATTTGAAGCCTTCACTATTTTTGAAGATGGACTTGCAAGCAATGTTAAAACAGAAGCTGATGGTTCTGTAACATTTATTGCTGGTACAAATGGTGGTGATGGTGGTACTGGTGGCGGAGTTTCATTCTATGTAAATAAAGATAAAACTTCTCAGGTTAGAATGGCAAATTATGATTCTATTGAAATGGAACTTGTATATAGTCCTATTACTGGAAAATGGAATTCAGATGCAAAAACTCCAAATTTTGCTTTTATTCTTCTTCCTTGGGATTCTAGTGGAATTTATGGAGGCACAAAAGTAATTTCTTATTCAAGTGGTAGTGGTGATTATGGTACTTTAACAACAAAAATTAAAATTGAAGATAAACTGATAGAAGATTTAAAAGAAGATTCTGATTATGATGCAATTAAAGGCTTTGCAATTAAATGGAATGACTGGAAGAGTGAAAACTCAAAAGGCGACCAGCTTAAAGTTCAGGTAAAGAGCGTTAAGTTTGTAAAGAAAGCAGGTGCAGGTGTTGATGAAAATGTTAATGACAATATTCCAAAAGGAACTGTACAGCAAATTTATTATCCTGCACACGATTGGACTGTTGCTGGTGTAAGTGCTGACAAACCTACAGATTACGAAAAACATGCTTGGGTTTACCTTCCAGCTGGCTATGATGATCCTGCAAATAAAGACAAGGAATATCCTTTGTTTGTTTTGATGCATGGTTATAATCAGAATGAAAATACATGGGGATTATCTGATCAGGGTAACGGCGGAAGAATTAAAGGTTACATGGATCGCGGAATGAATGCTGGCAATGTTGAACAGTTCATTCTTGTATGTCCTACTGGTGTTGCAAGTAAAAACTGGGGTTCTGGCAAAGGCGGAAACGGTTCTGGAAATGATCAGAATGGTTTTGATGCATTTGGCGGTGAACTTAGATATGATCTTATTCCATATATTCGTGAAAACTTCCGCGTAAAAGCAGGACGTGACAATGTTGCAATGGCAGGTCTTTCTTACGGTGGAAAACAGACTTTCGATATTGGTATTTACGAATGCCTTGATTTAATCAGCTACTTTGGTGCTTACTCTGGAGCTCTTATTTCTCATTCTGCAACTGAATTTATGACAATGGTTGATGAAAAATGGCAAAATAATGCAGTCTATAAAATCCATCAGTTGTATTTGATTTGTGGTACCGGAGATTCAATGGTATATGGAAAACATCAGGAATATGCACCTGCATTGAAAGCATGGGCAGCTGAAGGAAAACGTGTTGAAAATTACTTGACCGAAGAAGTTGAAGGCGAAGGTCACGACTTCCCAGTTTGGTACAAAGGATTTAAGCACTTTATTCCATTACTTTTCAAATAATAAGTTAATCTAAACTCCAAAAAATCCGGGGTTTTAGGGGGCGCAAGCTGGAACTACAATTTTTGTAGAAAGTTTCCAGCTTGCGTTTTTTTTCCCCCTTTATATAAAAATTAAATAAAACCTACTATATAAAGGGTAAAACTTTTCATTGAAAAATACATTTTTTGGTCTTACAATATAAATATGGATTTTCAGGTAATTGTAGATTCTTGTGGAATGGCAGCAGCTGTTCTTTCTGTAGAAAAAACTCCGGACGGACATTGCGGAGATATTCGTATTGTGCGTGCAAACGAAGCTTATAAAAAAATCATGGGAGCGGGATATTATGACAACATGATTTATTCTGAACTCATTCCCAAGGAAGCCAATTTTGAAGATTTTTGCTATCGTTGTGCGGTAAAAAAACAGCATCTCCATGCTTATGTAGATACAAAATCTATGGGGGTATGGACTGATGGAACTTATATTCCGCTTTCTTCTGAAGTTGATACTGAAAATTTATGTCATTTTCTTTTCTTTTTTGAATTTACGCAGGCTCCTGAAGCAGATAGAATGTCTGATGTTTCTTTGCAGACAGCTCCATTGGTAATTCAAACCTGTATTAAACTGCGTGGTGCAGAAAATTTCTATGAAAGTATGAATACCGTAATTACAGATATTCAGCAAATTACGGAATCTTTTTCAAGCTGCATAATCATGATTGACAAAGAAAATAATAAATATGCGCCTCTTTGTGCAAAATTCCGTAATGATGAAGCGTGTATGAGTGATTTTTTGCCTTATCTTACACCCGATGTTGTTTTTTCTTGGGAAGAAACATTAAAAAATCGTGATAATCTTATTGTAAAAGATGAACATGATATGGCGGAGCTTGAAAAAATTAATCCTGTATGGGTAAAAAGCTTGCGGGGTGCGAATGTACAAAGTCTTATAATTGTTCCGTTGATGCAGGGCAAGAAAATGGTCGGTGTTTTATTTATTACGAATTTTAATGTTGACCAGATTGTTGAATTAAAAGAATTTATTGAATTAACTGCGTTTTTTCTTACGTCTGAAATTGCAAATAATGATTTGATGGAAAAACTTGAATTTATGAGCAATATTGATGTTCTTACTGGTGTACGAAACCGAAATTCAATGAACGCTCGTGTAGACTGGCATGTAAACGGTAGAAATCCTGTGCGTGCTCCGTTTGGAATAGTTTTTGCTGATTTGAATGGACTTAAACAATGTAATGACAGCGGTGGACACGAAAGTGGTGATAAGCTTTTAAAAGATGCGGCAACTCTGCTTAAAAAACATTTTTACGATGATGAAATTTTCCGTGCTGGTGGCGATGAATTTGTAGTGATTGTATCTGGCTGTGAAAAAGATGTATTTGAAAATAAAGTTGCTTTGTTGCGTCAGGAATCTGGATATGGAGCTTCTGTTAGTTTTGCAATTGGTTCTGATTGGAGTAAAGACGGAAAAGATTTGCGACTTTGTATGCATAATGCGGATGAAGCAATGTATGCTGATAAGAATGCTTTTTATGCAAAACATCCCGACAAGGCTCGAAGATAAAGCTTGCACCCCGTATACTAGCATACAAAATAGTAGATTTGTGCTATAGTTATTAAAATTAAATTTAAAAAGGGGATTTAAAATGAACGAAATTTATGATTTTATAAAAGCTTGTGGAACTTATTATCTTGCAACTGTAGAAGACGGCCAGCCACGTAACCGTCCTTTTGGAACAATTAATCTTTTTGACGGTAAATTGTACATTCAGACTGGAAAATCAAAGAATGTTTCAAAGCAGATTCAAAAAAATCCACGTGTTGAATTGTGTTGTTTTGACGGAAAAACTGATCAGTGGTTAAGACTTGCCGGTGAACTAGTTCGCGATGATCGTCGTGAAGCAAAAGTTGATATGCTTGAACACTATCCAGAATTAAAGAATATGTATTCTGCCGATGATGACAATACAGAAGTTCTTTATTTTAAGAATGCAACTGCTACAATTTCAAGTTTTATCGCTGCTCCAAAGGTTGTTAAATTCTAAGCATTTTTCTAATCAATTTTTGAATTTATAAGTTTTCTTACTTTTTCAAGGATTTCGTCCGCCTGTTTTTGACTTACTGGTTCAAGATGATTAAAAACAAGTACAGTCTGTTCCGGATGGGCGGAATCTTGAGAAGGTAGCTCATCTGCATCCATAATGCCGCGTTCGTAAATTTGCGCAATGTGATTTGCACAGGCACGGCAGGTATACAAATCAATTAATTTTGTAGCATTGCTTATGTCCGGCAGATTAGGGATTTTTTTTTCAATTAATAAATACTGATGAATTATTCTTGCGGCTGTACGACGGTTTAAGGTAGCTTCGGGAAAACGCTCATCGCTGTCTTCCAGCCACCCGCGCTTGTGTCCTATTGAAAGGAGGTTTTCAGCGGCGGGTGTTTTGGGAGTGTCCAAAGTGTGTGCATTAGAGAGTTCGTCTTTTTTAATGGCTGCAAGGGCGTAAACAAAATCTTTTACTGTCAATTTATTCCCTCG
Source organism: Treponema sp. (assembly GCA_024680155.1). Classification (GTDB taxonomy): domain Bacteria; phylum Spirochaetota; class Spirochaetia; order Treponematales; family Treponemataceae; genus Treponema_D. Next base: position 87 of record JAILCM010000301.1, on the reverse strand, counting down.
CAGCCAGTTTTGTCATTATTTGACTCACAGTAAGTTTTACTCTGCGGCAGAAATCTTAACTGTAAGGTTCGCGCATTCATCCAAAGT
>JAILCM010000294.1 GCA_024680155.1 Treponema sp. | reverse complement strand
ATAAAAAATGGGTGCTGTTAAAATCGTACTTTTAGTTGCTTTTGTAATCGTTTGTGCTTTGCTCGTTCTTTTTGTAGCAATTCAGGATGATGGTGAAAACGGAATGGGAGGTCTTCTTGGTGGACGTGGAACTGCTGCATTCGGTTCTCATTCTGCATCGGTTCTTACAAAAACAACCTGCGTTCTTGTAGTTCTTTTCTTTGTTTTGGCATTTGGACTTGCTCTTGTAAACAAACAGCCAAAAGCATTAAAGTCTATTAGTGATGAAGCAGAAGTAAAAACAGAAGCTGTTGAATCTACCGAATCTAACACAGAATGGTGGAATTCTTCATCTTCAACTACAGAGGAAACTGCTGCAGAAACTTCAGCTGAATAATTAAAGCATATCTCTACTTTTTCGCTATAAACGGATTTTAGAGATAAAAAATGAGCTTCTGAAGAAATAAAAATCCTGCCGGACTAAGAATTTGTTCCGGCGTAAGGAGCACACAATGGCAGATAATAATGAAGAAATTAGTGTAATCAATCATTTGCTTAAGGTTGAAAAAGAAGCATACACTCTGATTGATGAAGCAGTGAAAGATTCTGAAACTAAAATCAGCTTAGTGCGCTCCGAATGCGAAGAAGAATTTAAAAATCAGTTTTCTTTATGTGAACAGAAAATCAAGACAGAATACGAAGAAAAACTTTCTGCTTTAAGTTCTGAACACGATTCTCTTTTTAACGAATATAAAAATAATCTTACAAATCAGCCGCAAAATAAACAGGCTTTTAATACGCTTCTGGACAAACTTCTATTTGCCTCTGAATAATGGTGGGGTGTAGCAATGGATAATCAAGGCGCACTTACATTCAATTATGCAAAAGCTTGTGGAATTCTTGGAAAATCTTTTGTAAATTCCCGCGCAAATATCCTGTTTGAACAGAATTCTCTTTCGGATTTGTGGACTCTTCTTTTTAAAACGCCCGTTCCGCTAATGCCAGAGCGTCTTCTTGCGGAAGAAATTGAAAAACAGTCACTTAATCAGCTTATAAATCAATTTACTTTTTTTATTTCGCAGTTTGATGAACCCAATGCCATTCTTATAGAGCAATTTAAAATTTTTGAAATTGAGAACCTTAAGGAAATTGGCGATTCACTTTGTTCCGGCGAAACTGTCTGTCCTCCGCTTGTTGATTTGGGAAAGTTTTTATCTCTTCATACAGAATTCTGGCCGAATCTTGCAAAAATCACAAAAGGTACAGAGTTTGAATGGTATAATACAGTTCCAAAAGTTCATGAACAGCAACAGCGTGACTTTGCCCTTGATTTGTATCTTGTAAAATCATATTGGAAAGAAGTTAATAAATTCCGCGGTGAAGAAAAAGAAGCGCATTTAAAACTTTTCCTTGATGAATATGTGATTAAAAATGTAATCTGGGCGTTGCGTCTTTTAGTTTATTACGAAATGGAGCCGGCTGAAATCATAAAGAATCTTTTTTATGTTGAAGGATTGAATGAACGAGATCCTGTTGCTGGTCCTGCAATTCGTGCTTTGAAAAAAAATCCTACAGTTTATAGTGACTGGGCAAATTGGGAATTTTCAGATTTAGTTAATCCAAATGATGCGGGCGAGTGGAAAATAGATCCTGTTTGGATAGAAAATAAAGCTCTTCAAAAGCGTCAAAAACTTGCAGATTTTGTGTTCAGACAGTATCCTATGACTAGTGCGGCTTTAGTTGCATGGTTTAAGATTAAGCGTTATGAACTGGTTTGCATAAAAATTGCTGTTGAAAGTGCAAGATTGAATATAAATTCACACGAATCCTTGAATTCTATGGGGATTTCTGTGGTAGAATAGGGTAGAAATTAAAAAAAAAAGTCTGGAGGATAGAGTGGCAAGAACTGCGGAAATGAAATTGCTTGAACTGATGGTTCTAAAACGTGATATTTCTATTGTAATAGAATATCTTGGTAAAAAAGGTTCCTTTCAGTTTCAGTCAAAGGCTAAAAGTGATTCAGGCAAGAAACTTTCAAAAAATGATGCGGAAGCTTTGGATGTTGACGCTCAGTTTTTTGAATCGTTAAAGAAAATTCTTACATGGCTTGGACTTTCTCTTGAAAATACAGACCTTTCTTCTTCAAATGCGCCTACAGATTCTGACCGTTCTGCCGCAGTTAAGCTTATTTCTTCTTATAATGAGCTTTCGGAACGAATGAACCAGGCTGCTGTTGATTATGAACATGTTGAAAATGCCTGCAAGGAAACTGAAGCTTTTTCTAATCTTAAAGTTTCATATTCAGAATTGGAACATCTTTCCTTCCTTTCTTTGCGCGTTGGTGTAATTGACGGTTCTTCTTTTGAAAATTTAAATGATTCTCTTGGCAGCAATGCAGTTGTTGTTGCTCTTGGTGAAGATAAATCGCATATTCTGGTTGCGGCTTCTAAAAAGAATCGTTCTATTGTAGATTCAGACCTCAAGGATTTTGGCTTTGTTCCTCTTGAAATCCCAGAAGATTTTAAGGGTGTTCCAAAAGATGTTATAGAAAATCTTGAACGCCAGAAAAATGCCGCAAAAAATACTCTTGATGAGCTTGAAACAGAAAAAAATAATTTTGCCGAAACTCACAAAGAGATTCTGATTAATCTTTTAAAATCGTTTGCGGTTGGTGTTCAGATTGCGGAAGTTCAGAAAAATCTTGAATCAACTGATTTAGTTTATAGAATTACAGGTTGGGTTCCTGCCGCAGAAAGCAGTGAATATATGAAGGAACTCGACAGTACAACAGAAGGAAGAATTGCAATCAGATTGTATAGTCCGTTTGAAGTTCCAACTGTTCTTTCGGGAAAAGAGCAGGTTCCTGTAAAATTAAATCACGGAAAGTTTGTAAAAAGCTTTGAACGCATGATTTTTTCTTACGGTGCACCGCTTTATGGAACTGTTGATCCGACTCCGTTTGTTGCAGTTTTCTTTACGCTTTTGTTCGGAATAATGTTCGGTGATTTGGGACAGGGCCTTGTTTTTGTTCTTGTGGGCATTTTGATGGCTTGCAAGGTTATAAAAGTTGGCGGCTGGAACAAATTTGCTCCAATTTTTATGGCAATTGGTATTACAAGCTCCATAATGGGACTTTTGACCGGCGAATTTTTCTCTAACGAAACTTTACT
>JAILCM010000285.1 GCA_024680155.1 Treponema sp. | reverse complement strand
TTTAAATAGCCCCACGCATTCTGGTAAACAAGCCGTCCATTTTTTGCAATTGCAAGCTGGGCATTCGGGAACCCGTGTTCAACATCCGACTGAATAATTTCAGAAATTAATGACAGAACATCGGGGTCAAAGCCTTCCTTTTGTAAATCACCGGGGATTAAGTTTGGGTACGGAATATAAACTTTGATTTTTGCGTTTTCACCTTCCTCAAATCTTACTGACGACACCTGCAGAATGTTTTTTCCGTTTTTTGCCAGCTTTGAAAAATCAATTTTGTAGGATTTTCCGGCTTCCAGATTAGAATTTAACTGCTCGTGGTTCAAAAAAAGCGAAAAACTCTGTACACATTCTGGAACCTGAACATACATTTCTCCCTGACCATAAAAATAATCAAAAGTGTACAAAGAATTCTGCACAAGAGTATCGTCAATTTCTTTTTGCCGGTCCGGGAATTCAAGTTCACACTGCCAGCCCCACGAATGTTCACCAACCGCCTCCACCGAAGAACCTTTCGAAATTTCCCACTGTGGAATTTCGCATTCCTGCACTAAAAACCGTTCCTGTGCAGTTAAAGTTGTATTAAAAACTGCAGTTGCGGTAAAAAGTGCCAGAAAAACAAAACTCTCAACTATAACTTTTTTTAAATTAGAAATCATTTTTACTATCCGTAAATAAATTATTCAGCCGAGACTGCCTTAAATGAAATTGTAGAAGCTGTTGATTGTGACGGCTTAATCTTAAAGGCCTTATTGTGCATTAAAATAATCCAGTCATTATCTCTATATTCCAGCTGTTCATAAACAAACGAATAAGTAATACTGTTTATTGTTGCACAAGGAGTTAACCCGGAAAGGTCTTTTAAAGTGTTAGATTCATTATAATATAAAGTAATTTTTGTAGCCCCATTTTCTACTTTTGCATACATATAAGTTTTTTCGCCAAACGGAGCTTTTGAAGCAGAAACATAAATGCCATCATCCGGCTTTAACCAGTTTGTACGTTTATCTGCATCAAGAGGAATTTCTCTAAGAGTTTTTACATCCGAATCTCCAGATGGTTTTGTTTCGTCTACTCTTATTTTGCCATTTTTTTCATACAAATAATAAGTATTTCCATTAAAAAGAAGCTTGTATGCACTTATTTCTGAAGTATACCAGACTAAAGTTGTAGAAATTTCTGAAGATGCAACTACATCCCCCTCTTTTTGGTTTTCAGTACCTGCACGGTTAAAGGCATCTACATCTTTGTATTCTTGAATAAGAGCCTGATTATTAGAAACAAGAAAAACTAAGTTTTTCCAGTCGCCAGTCATATAATAACCAGCTGCAATATTTGGTACGGTTGGTTCTCCCTTTGGTTTTTCTTCCGGTTTTTGTTCTTCCGGCTCCTGTTCTTCTTGCGAGGTAGGATTGCCCGGTGTATTATTGGAAGTATTATCGCCCATATCGCATGAAGCAAGGCCGAATAACATAGAAATTGAAAGAATAAGTGTGGTAAGTTTTAAAAGTTTTTTCATTTTTATATCCTATAGATTGCCGGGACAAGCCCGACTATGACATTATTTTTTAAAATGTTCATTAATAAGTTTATCCAAATATGCAGCATCGTAGAAATTAGAATAATCTTTTACTTTAATTGTGCCATAATTTTTATAAGTTTCGGATACATATTCAATTTCATTTTCTCCAAATGGAATTACGATATCTGGCTTTATGCCATCTTCAATACTTTCGCCATTTTTATTAATTATCTTCGAGCGGCTACTAGACATTTGATATGGGAGGCCTTCTCCAGTATTATTCATTTGAACTGCACAACAACCACCACCAGATGTTTCGCCAATAAGCAGGGTTCCATTGTCTTTAGCTAATGAAGCAAACAAATTTGAACAAGAAAAACAGGTAGCATTTTCAAGAACGACAAAGTTTAATTTATCGATGTTTTCAAAAAGAGGTTTTTCGTCTTCTACATCAAATTTTCCGTCAAGATTACGGTCTATTTTGTAATTTACAGTTAAAGTTTGTCCTGTAATAAGATTTTTAGAAGTATAAGACGTCTTACCATACATAACCGACGTCAGGTACATAGCAACATCTGAAGAACCGCCTACATTCAAAGTAATATCAATTACGAAATTTTTAATATCTGGGTCTGCACAGGCTTTTTCAAGAGCATCATGGAATGCAAGAAGCGAGTCATCTGGATATTTTTCCAGTGTCGGTTTTGGACCGTTACTTTTATAAAAATTGTTCCATGCATCCATATCACTTGGCGAAGGCAAAAATGTGTTCATAAAACAAATTGCTGTATCCCCGCTTTTATGATAGGTACTATCATCTCCATATTTTTTTTCTCTAAGTTCTTTATTTACGGTTTCTCTTCCTTCATGTATAAGAGCATACCTATACACATCGTCATAGGCTTCTTTTAATACCGGATAATCAGTTTTCAGTTTCATACTTATTGCAGAAGCAGTTGGTAATAACTCTGGTTGATAATCAAAAAGATGCCATGTTGGCATTTCTATATGAGAATGACCTCCATCGGCTACAAAGAAACTAAGATAGTTAAGTCCTGTCAAGTATTCTTCCATTTTCTCTGATTTTAAAAGAGTTTGAATTTCCTTTCCGGCATCACCTAACTTAGCCAGTTCTCCTTCTACTCCAATAGTTTTCATATCTTTGAATTTTTCTTTTCCAGGGTGGCCATAAAAATGTTCAAGAGCAAAACGAAGGTCATTGTAGCTGAATTCTGCCATTTCTTTTGAACGTACAGCGGTTAAATTTGCATTTAAAAATTGTGGTTCAATTTCTTGAGGATAAGTATAATGTATTGTATCCATTATAACAATTTCTTCGCCATTAAAGCATGCACGTCGATATTGAAGGTCGGCATACAAATTATCAAGAGTTACAAAAGGAAAATAAACAGCTTCGTCATCTCCTCGTAAATCTATATTGTATTTTCCGTAATCAAATGTAACTGGAACAGTTTCAGGTGAAAATTCTACACTTTCAAACTGGCAATATGGAAAACCGTCCAGGTAAACATTTGCCATTCCTTTTTGAATCAGATCCATCATATTTATAAAAGCAAGATAGTCGTCACTATAAAAAGTTTCGTTTTTTGTATTAATGGTTGCTTTTCCTGTTGGACTTGTAAGTTCATATTTACCATAATCTGATTTTTTTACGGTAACTTCGCCGCCAGTCATCATTTTAACGTAATCATTTACAGAAACGTAAGCTACATCGTTCATGTCCTGGTAATAACGAAGGGGGATTGTGTTTACGAATTTTCCATTAAAAATCGGGATTTCTTTTGTAGTAAAAGTTTTACTGTCGTTTTCGTCCAGGCCGCCAATGTACGAAGGTTCTTCTCCACCATTCGTAGGATTATTATTACAAGAAGCAAGCGCTATAACTGCCGAAAAAGCACCAACCAAAATTGCAGTAGATAATAGATTCAGTTTTTTAAGTTTTCTCATTTTAATCTCCTATAAGATTGCCGGGACAAGCCCGACAATGACACTATTGATTTACCAAAGTACAATTCTCTGGCTTGGTTCAAGATAATATCTGTCGCCTGGCTGAACATTATACAAATCGTACCAGTCATCCATAAGACAAGTTATACCGTTTACGCGGAAAGGTCTTGGTGAATGTGAATTTGTTTCTATTATATATTTAATATCTTCATCAGTTTCTACACTTGACCAATCAAGAGCCAGAGTTTCAAAGAACATTTTTTTCTGTTTTATAAGTTCTTCTCCAGAAAAACCTTCCTTGATTTTTTTAGAAACAAATACATCATAAACAACACTAAATCCACCAAAATCAGCCATATTTTCATCAAGAGTTTGTTCACCATTAACATTTGTAAAACTGTCGGAATCAAGTGTAAACATATTATATAACTGAACCATTTGTGCTTTTTTGTCTTCGTAACGCAATTTATCGGAAACAGCCCACCAGTCTCTAGTTTTTCCATTTTCATCATACTTAGAACCACCTCCATCAAAAGCATGACAAAGTTCGTGGCCTACTATATAACCAATAAAGGCATAATTATATGCATCAGGCAGTTCTGGTTTAATTACTTCTCCCCCAAGATTAGAAACAAGAATATTTACAGCATTCAACCAGGGCATATAATATGCATTTGAATCTATCGGGTTAGCGCTCATAATTGTCATAAAAAACGCTTTATCCCTTACTGAATTATCTTTATTTGAATAATAGTTAAATGAATTGTATTCTGTTTTATCTGTTATAGCCTTAAAAAATTCTATATAAGAATTATATTTGCTAAAGTCTTCTTCCAAAAGGAATTCTTGTGGGAAGGTATCTGGATAACCAATAAAGAAATAAAGCGCATTTAATTTTTCGATTGCATTCTCTTTTGAACTTTTGCTCATCCAGGTATTATTTTGCAGACGTTCTCTAAATTTTGCCCTTAATTCTTCACAAATTGTATTTACATAGGCTTTTCTTGTACCATCCGGGTCATAAACATCCTTAAATGCCTTAATAAGAGGTAGAAGATATGCTTCAGTTTTAAGGGAGTCTTTATAATTGAATATTGCATCTAAAGCTGATACTGCAATTCCAAACTTAAGTACAGTTTTTGCATTTTCAATACTAAGTGCATCTTTACCGGCAGCACCAATAAAATTCATGTTTATTAAACCTGTGCCTTCTGTTTTTGGCATTACAGTAACACCGTTCTCTTTTAAGTACTCAAACAAAATATCTTTCATAACATCATTTTCTTCATCCATCTCATCTTCAATAGAATTAAGTGCTTTTATAAAATCAATGACAGTCTGGATATAAGTTTTTTCGTTTGAATCATCAATATTAAATAACTTTTTGAACTCTTCAATAATTTTATCGCTATTTTCAAAATTGAAGTATTTAAAGATACTTTCTAGAGTTGTAAAGTCTTTATTAATCATTGTGAAATAATAATAATCACCAATAATCTGATAAACAAAATCTTCACGGTCAGTCATATCTGTGAGTATATGACATATTGAAAACTTTTCTGTAAAAGTGTTTACATATTCACACAAAAGTTCACGTATATCAGTTATCTGGTCAATTTTGTTGAGGCGTTTTTTTAAAACTTCAATTTCGGCTTGTTTTTGCTCGTCAGTTACAGGGAAAAGTTCTGCAGCTTTTGCAAAAACTTTAGAGTTCTTACCAATCTCGCTGTTTTTACTAGAAACCCCGTTAATAAATTCTTCACAAAAGGTTCCCTGATTTTCAAAAATGCCTATATCGTCGCTTTCATGAGTTTTATGCCAGTAACCTACGTTATTCGGGTCTTTTTTCCAATTACCAATTACATAATTAAAGAAATCATCTCCCGGTCGAATAGAATTGTCCTTCCAGCTGTCAAAAATCCATTCTTTGCTCTCGGTTGCAGAACCAGAACCTTCGTTCATCTTCCAAATAGCATAAAGTTTAAGATTTTTTGTAACTTTGATGAACTGATTATCATCGTAAACCTTTTCAT
>JAILCM010000282.1 GCA_024680155.1 Treponema sp. | reverse complement strand
CGTCGTCCTCTTGCAAAAGATGAAATGCTTGAACGTGTTGCCGCTGGAGATGCCGCAAGTTTGGCTGCCCGTCAGGTTTCCCGTCTTAGTGAAATGCACTGGAAACTTGTATATTTGACTCAGAATCCCGATTTGACTTTTGAAGGTTTTTGCATTGACCGTCGTGGAAATGATGCTTTGTTTTTAATTCCAGCTTTGGATATGCAGGCAACTATAAAAAATGCCGTCGATGTTAAGTTGAATGATAAGCGAACTCTTAAAGCCGGCAAAATTGATATTGTTGAGCAGAATGTAAGTTTTACGGTGGTGTAGAATCAATTTTCTTTTCCTAGATGACTAACTCCCTGCAATTCACTATAATCAGCCTATATCGCAAAGTTTGTGGGGTGAATCATGATTGTAATGAAATTCGGCGGTTCGTCGGTTGCAAATGCAGAGAGAATTAAACATGTTGCTTCTATTATAAAGGCATACAAAGAAAAACGTCCGGCTGTGGTTTTGTCTGCAATGGGCGATACAACTGATCATCTTTTGGAAGCGGCAGATAAAGCTGTTGAAGGTGTTGTTGATGTTGCGGGTGTTGCAAAACTTCACGAAGATACTGCAGCAGAACTTGGAATTAATATCGATACAATTCGTGCGCTTTTGGATGAGCTTAAACAGCTTCTTACTGGAATTTCAATGCTTAAAGAAATCAGTAAACGTTCCCGCGATTACCTTGTAAGCTTTGGAGAGCGAATGAGCGTTCGTATGATGGCCGCTTATCTTGAAAAAGAAGGTATTCCTGCAAAATTTTACGATGCCTGGGATATTGGTATTGTTTCTGACAGCAATTATATGGCCGCTGAACTCTTGGACGAAGTTTGGGACAATATTCCAAAGTATCTTTCTGATTATAAAAACGGCAGCGATAACAAAATCCCAATCGTAACAGGCTTTATTGCAAAAGATTCAAAAGGAAATATTACAACTCTTGGTCGTGGTGGTTCGGACCTTACCGCAACTATGATTGGTGCTGCAATGCGTGCCGAAGAAGTTCAGACTTGGAAAGATGTCGATGGTATTTTAACAACCGACCCACGTGTAGTAAAAGAAGCCCGCCCGGTTCCAGAAGTTACATACGAAGAAGCTCAGGAATTGGCAATGTTTGGAGCTCAGGTTCTTCATCCACGTTCTATGGTTCCTGTCCGTAAAACTGGAACTCCTGTTCGCGTAAAAAATTCCTACAATATTCAGAGTCCTGGTTCAATTATTGTAGAAAAACATTCTGGAAAAGTTCCGCCCGTTTGCGCAATTACAACTGTAAAACACATCACTTTAATTGATATTGTTTCTTCTCGTATGCTCGGTGCTGCAGGATTTCTTGCTCATATTTTTAATAATTTCTTAAAATGGGGAATTAGTGTTGATATTATTGCAACTTCCGAAGTTTCAGTTTCTCTTACCGTTAATTCAAAAGATGATTTGAGTGGCCTTGTAAAAGATTTGGAACAGGCTAGTGAAGTTACTGTTCGTACTGGAAAATCAATCGTTACAATCGTTTGTGATGCCGCTCATTCAAGTGCAATTTTGGCCAGTGGATTTGCCGCTCTTGCCGACGAAGGAATTAACGTTCAGATGATCAGCCAGGGTGCAAGTAAGGTTAATATCAGTATGATTGTTGATGACGACGAAGCTGAAAAAACTGTACAGATTTTGCACAAGGCATATTTTAATTAATTTGGAGGAAAAAAAAGTGAAGATAGCTTTAGTTGGTTACGGAAAAATGGGACACATGATTGAACAGGCTGCAAAACGCGCTGGTCATGAAGTTGTTGCTACAATAGATGTTATTGCAGATGATGCAAGTGTAAAAGTTGCTGCTGGTGACGGAGATGCTGTTGCTCGTGCTGTAAAATCTAGTGGGGCAGAAGGAATTATTGAATTTTCTCATCCGACTGCTGTAATGGGTAATATTAAGGCTTTGCTTCCGCTTGGACTTCCGCTTGTTGTTGGAACTACCGGCTGGAACGACAAAAAAGATGAAGTTGCCGCTCTTGCTAAAGATGTTGGCGGTGCAATTATGACTTCTGCAAACTTTTCAATCGGCGTAAATATGTTCTATAAAATTGTAGAAGAAGCTGCAAAAATCATGGCTGAATATTCTGAATACGATGTTGCAACTTGGGAAGCTCATCATAATCAGAAAGCTGATAGTCCTAGTGGAACTGCTCTTGAAGTTGCACGCCGAGTAATGATTGGAAATCCTTCTAAAACAGAAATTGTTACAGATGCTTTCCACGAACGTCCAAAGGCAAATCAGCTCCATGTAAGTTCAACTCGTTGCGGTAATATTCCTGGAACTCATAAAGTTTTCTTTGATGGAACTGCCGATACAATTGAACTTACACATACTGCTCGTAGCCGCGAAGGTTTTGCAAATGGTGCTGTAAAAGCTCTGGAAAAACTTTCTTCAGGTCTTAAGAGCGGAAAACTTGTAAAAGGCAATCTCTTTGATTGGGATGACTTGTTTTAATTAAATACAAGCAGGCATGAAAAAGCGATTAAAAACTGGGATGCTGTAAGCGAAATTGTGCGTACCAGCATTCCGTGTTTTATGTTAAATTTCTTTATATCAAGCAAATCAAAAATCACAAGAAGCAAATTAAGAAAAGTTCCCGCAAATAGTAAGATTGTACTTATTGACTGTTCGTAAATCAAATTAATAACTGCAAAAACGTTTAAAAGTTCAGCTCCTGCAATAAAAAGAGTAGTACTTAGGTAACCATGAACTTTTTTTCTGCCGGTAACAATCTGAACTGCAATTAGAATCATCACATTTACAGAAATTATTAAAATTGTCAGCCACTGCGGCATACTGTAAATGTAGAAAATTGTCCTGAAATGTTCGCCCCAAGCTAAAAGTCCTGCTAATAAAACAAAATATCCAATTCCTTTTACAGTTTTGTTTGTAGTAAAAATAAAAATCAGAAGTGCAATTGTAGTGAGTAAAAGTGCAAGTACCGAAAGAAAAAATGTATGGTAAGAATCTGGCGTGTATTGTAAAAGTAAATACGGTGGGTGAGCTACAGAAAGTGGAAAAAACAAAGCGCAACAGATTTTTTCTAATAAATTCCATTTTTTTATGAGAGCAAGAACTATAAATCCTGTGTCGATTATAAGAAGTCCTGTTAAAATCCAATTGATTATTGTCATAAATTTATTATAGCAAGATTTTGATTTTCTAAAAATAGGTAAACTGCATTACGTAATAAATGTTGATAAATTACATTGTTTTCTTTATACTTCATGTAAAATTCGGGGAAAGAATTTTCTGAATTTTAAAAAAACTATTTTTTAGGATGTTTTATATGTCTGAAGGTATGACAATAACAGGTATGCTTGGTCAAAGTGGATTGCTCACTTTGCTTGGTATGTGTGTTGTTTTTGGATTTATTGTTATCTTGATTTTGTGTATGAAGCTGCTTCAGGTACTTGTTCATGCATTTAAATTAGATAAGAAGGATTCCGCGGAAACAACTTCATATAATGTTGGTACACCACAGTCGACGGCTCCGGCTGCTGATAATGGTGCAATTATTGCTGCGATTGCTGCGGCTGTTCATGATAAGGCATTAAAATCGTAAAAATTAACTGTATATAAGGAATAAATTATGGCTAAAGTAGGAATTACTGAACTTGCAATTCGTGATGCTCATCAGAGTCTTCACGCAACTCGTATGACAACTGCAGATATGTTACCAATCTGCGATAAACTTGATAAAGTTGGTTACAAATATATTGAAGGATGGGGTGGAGCAACTTATGACTCTTGTATCCGCTTCTTGAATGAAGATCCATGGGAGCGTCTCCGCAAGCTCCATGCAGCTCTTCCAAACAACAAAATTATGATGCTTCTTCGTGCTCAGAACCTTCTTGGTTACAAGCACTATGCAGATGATGTTGTAGAAAAGTTCGTTGAAACTGCTGCAAAAAACGGTATCGGATGTTTCCGTATTTTCGATGCATGTAACGACCCACGTAACATGGAATGCGCTACAAAAGCAGCTAAAAAATCTGGAGTTGATGTTCAGATGGCAATTAGCTATGCTGTAACTCCATTCCACACAAACGACAAATATGCAGAGCTTGCTAAGACTTATGCAGACTTTGGTGCAGATTCTATCTGTATTAAGGATATGTCTGGTCTTTTGAAGCCATATGCGGCTTATGACCTCGTACAGAAAATCAAGGCAAAGGTTGATCTTCCTGTAGAAATCCACTCACACGCTACAACAGGTCTTTCTGTTGCAACACTTTTGAAGGCTGCTGAAGCTGGTGCTGACTGGCTTGATACAGCAATTTCTTCTATGTCTATGGGTACTTCTCACTCTCCAACAGAAACAGTTGTAGAAATGCTCAAGGGCACAGATATGGATACCGGCCTTGATACAAAACTTCTTCTTGAGATTGCTGCTTACTTCCGCGAAGTTCGCAAGCACTATTCATCTCTTGAATCTGCCTTCCTTGGTGCTGATACACGTATTCTTCTTTCTCAGGTACCAGGTGGAATGCTTTCTAACCTCGAATCTCAGCTCAAACAGCAGAACGCAGGCGACAAGATGGACGCTGTACTTGCTGAACTTCCAAAGGTTCACAAGGCTGCAGGTTACGTTCCACTTGTAACTCCAACATCTCAGATTGTTGGTACACAGGCTGTTATGAA
>JAILCM010000239.1 GCA_024680155.1 Treponema sp. | reverse complement strand
CCCCGTTCCAAACTATGAACACACAATAGATTTTTTTAGCTTTATGATTTAGCCATAACAGGTTTTCCTGTTGTGGCTTTTTTTTGTGCTCTGCGCAAAAGGGAGGGGAAAAGCCATTTAGGGAGTTTTAGATGGCAGAAGAAATTAATGAAAACGAAAAAAGAGACATGACGCTGATGACGGTGGAAGAAGCTTCGGCTTATCTGCATTTTTCGAGAGCCTATATTTACCGGCTGGCCAGGGCGAATATTCTTCCGCATGTGAATTATGGCCGCCATCTTTTATTCCGGAAAGTTGACCTTTTTGAATGGGTTGGCTCTATGGTTACTGGTTCTAATACGGCAAGTTTTGCCGTGAACAAATAAAAAATCAGATGGTTTATAAATCCATTTGCATTTGATTATACGACATTATTGGAAATGAGTAGTTTTCCAGGAGGAAGGTTTGAGTGATAAGGACGCTGTTATGACATCCGCAAATGTAAACAGTGAACCTGATAAGGGCACAGAGGCTATAAAGTCTTGGGAAGTTCGCATGCCGAATGAACCGCCTAAGGCTTTTAAAGCTTTCTGTCTTTTCCGTGCAATGGGTTACAAGCGAAGTATTAAAGCCTGTATGGAGATGCACGGTGTTGAGCCGAAGAAGTACGGCTCCTGGGCGCGTTATGCTCGTCTTTTCCGTTGGAATGAGAGGGCTGCTGAATACGACGCTTATATTGCAAAGGAGACTGAAAAAGAAATTCTTGCTGAACGTGTAGAACGCCGTAAACGACAGATGGAGATGTTGAACGGTTTTGATGAACTTGTTGCCAAGCGCATTAAGACATTAAAACCTGATGACCTGAACGCTGACGGTGCTATGGACCTTCTTGAACGTTCTGCAAAACTGGACTCGTTTATTACGGGTGCTGACAAAGAAAACAATAAGCCGGTTCAGGGGGAGCTGGCTATTACATTTGCTGATTCCTTTAAGGATTTATGACAAGAGAAGTCTTTAAGCCAACGGCAGTACAGAAAAAAGCTCTGGCTTTGCTTGCGAGTACTGCAAAGCATATTCTGCTTTTTGGTGGTTCGCGTTCTGGTAAAACGACTGTAATTGTTATGGCAATTATCTTTCGTGCATGCCGGTATCCGAGAAGCCGTCATCTGATCTGCCGCTTTCGTGCAAAAGATGCAAGAAGCTCTGTTTTGCACGAAACACTTTTGCCCTGGCTTAATAAGACGATTGGTGCGAAGAACTATAAGGCTAATGTACACGATGGACTTATAACTCTTTGGAACGGCAGCGAGATTTGGATTGGAGGACTTGGAGACAAAGAACAGGTTGACCGGATCCTTGGTCATGAGTATGTGACGATTTACTTTAATGAAGTGAGTCAGATTTCATACTCAGCTATTACTACAGCCTACAGCCGTCTTGCTATGAAAGTTGAGGGCTGTAAGAACAAGTTTTTTTATGACTGTAACCCATGTTCGCCTATGCACTGGGCTTATAAAGTCTTTATCAGAAAGATTGAGCCGAGAACGGATGAAAAGCTTAATAAGCCTGAGCTTTACGCTTCGGCAGTTTTGAATCCTATGGATAACGCTGAAAATCTTGATGAAGATTACATAACTGACATTCTGGATAACATGCCGGAAAAACAGAGGGCACGTTTCCGTGACGGTCTTTGGGTGAAACCAGACGGCAGTGTTTATGAGAAGTTTGAAGAGTCTATGATTCTCAAGCGCGAAGAGCTGCCGGCTGAGTTTGATAAATACACTGGCGGCCAGGATTTTGGACTTCATATTGCTGCTGTAAAAGTTGGCTGGGTTGGAGACAAGGTTTATGTGATTGCAGATTCGGGAGGATTCAACATCACGACAAAAACTTCTGTGGAGCAGCAGCAGGCAAAGGGCTGGTATGATGAGTGCTTTGTTACTTACTGTGACCCGGCTGGAGGGGAAAGAATACAGGAGGTGCCTGGAGGTGTAAAGGCTAATAACAGTGTGGATGCTGGAATTGATTACATTATTGCTTTGATTGAACGAGGGAAGTTCTTTGTTTGCAAAGAATGTACCGGAGTTCTTGGAGAGATTTGGGATTATTCGCGGGATGAGAATAATCAAATTGTAAAAGTGAATGACCATTACATGGATGCCATGCGTTACGCTATTTTTAGCGCGGTGACTTCTGGTGTAGTGATGGTATAAGGGTAAACCGATAATTAAGGTATACAGAAAGTGGGTATCTTCTTCAAAAAACGAAAAAAAGAGTTACAGAGTTTTGAACAGGTCAACGCCGAGACAGTGGCCGATGACTTTTCTGTACAGGAAAAGAAGACCTGTTCTGATCCTTATCTGCAGCATGCGTGGGTATCAGTTTGTATTGATATTCTGACACGTAATGTTGCCAGAGCAGAATTCGAAATCAAGAAAAATGGTAAAGCGCTTGACGATGGTGCGCTTGTGAAGTTGTTCCGTTTTCCTAGTTCGTATACAAGCCGGTTTGATTTATGGAAACAGACTTGTGCATGGTGGAGCCTCGACGGGGAAGCTTTCTGGTGGTTTGGTGAGGATTATTCGTGTGGGATTCCAAAGGAGTTTCATATCTTGAATCCTCGCTGGATGCAGCATGTGGTTAATGATGGGAAGGTGACGAAATGGGTTTACACTCAGGGCGGCACTGGAAAACCATTTATCATTCTTCCAGATGAGCTGATTCATTTTAAGGACTGGAATCCCTGGAATGAATACAGAGGTGTAAG
>JAILCM010000184.1 GCA_024680155.1 Treponema sp. | reverse complement strand
AAATGCTTTCCGTCAGAATCAGAAGAGTGTTGGTGAATTAAACGGTTTTATAGAAGAAATGATTGAAGGCCAGAAAGTTATAAAGGTATTCAATCATGAAGAAACTGCCCGCAAAGAATTTGGTGAATTGAACGAAAATCTTCGCAAAGCCGGAACTGCCGCTATGACTTTTGGTGGTGTGATGGGTCCTGTAATGAATAATATGAGCCATATGCAGTATGCCATTGTTGCAATTGTTGCTGCCGTACTTATGATTGCAGGTTTTAATACTTCCGAAACTTCAAACTGGTTTGTTGGCGTTCTTGATTTGGGAACAATCGCGGCATTCTTGCAGTATACCCGTTCATTCAGTCAGCCAATTTCCATGATGACACAACAGGCAAACAGTGTTTTAAACGCTCTTGCCGGTGCAGAACGAATTTTTGGAATAATTGATGAAGACCCTGAAATTGATGAAGGAAAATACGCTCTTGTAAACGCTTACGATGCAAAAGACCATTCTGGCGAAGAAAAGCTTGTTCAGTCTTATGCTTACACTGGTGAATGGGCTTGGAAAAATCCTGCAGACAACTCTTTGCAGCAGCTTCGTGGTGAAGTTGTATTTGATCATGTTACATTCGGATATAAGCCGGAAAAAACAGTTCTTCATGATTTGTGCATTCACGCAAAACCTGGACAGAAAATTGCTCTTGTAGGTTCAACTGGTTCTGGAAAAACTACAACAATTAATCTTCTTTCGCGTTTTTACGATGTGCCGGAAGGAAACGGAACAATTACTTATGATGGAATTCCATTGAATGAAATTTCGAAAGATTCTTTGCGAAAATCTTTGGGAATGGTTCAGCAGACAACTCATTTGTTTACTGGAACAATCCGCGAAAATATCCGCTACGGAAACCTTGATGCAAGTGACAAACAGGTTTACGATGCCGCAAAACTTGCAAATGCAGACCATTTTATTCAGCACTTACCGCAAGGTTACGACACTGTAATTACAGGTGATGGTGCTTCTTTAAGCCAGGGACAGCGTCAACTTCTTGCCATTGCACGAGCCGCTATTGCTGATCCACCGGTTTTGGTTTTGGACGAAGCTACTTCTTCTATTGATACTCGTACCGAAGCTTTAATTGAAAAAGGAATGGATAGTCTTATGCAGAACAGAACTACTTTTGTAATTGCCCATAGACTTTCTACCGTTCGTAATGCCGACCAGATTATTGTTCTTGAACACGGAAACATAATCGAAAGCGGAACTCACGATGAGCTCATCGCTAAGAAGGGACGCTACTATTTCTTGTACACAGGAAATAAAATTACGATTGACGAGTAAAACTAAAATTTGCGTTAAATAAATGCAAAATATAGTGTATGTTATTTTGACAATACGGGCTGCATAGAATATACTAATATAAGATTTTTTTTTAATCGAAAGGAGTTTTTATGAAAAAGATTAGAAATTTATTTTGTGCTATAGCATTGATATTAACAGCATTTAGTTTTACTGCGTGTGATTTTTTAAGGAATGCTGCTGATGTTGTTGCGCCAACGGATACGTGGTGTACAATGAATGTTGCTGTTAAAGATGTTCAGGTTTGCTTGAATATTATTTATACTGATGAAGAATGGACTGGAACTTCAACTTCTAAGAGTAGCTGGGAGTTGGCTAAAGGAATATCAATTAACCCAGGAATTTCAATACTTATTACTCTTGATGAGCAATATGATGGTTCTGAATCATTGGTTGGCTCGATTTTTGAAGGTCTTTCTTCATCAGCCTATATACTAAAGTCTTTCTCATCTGATGGTTCTGAGCTTGGATTTGGTTCAAAGGCTACTTGGGCAGCTCTTTATTTAGCTAAACCAGAATTGAGTACAGGTGAGCAAACTCAAAAGCCATATGCTCCAATTCAGCTTACTTATGGTGGACAGAAACTTGGGGCACAGGATATTTCAGATCTAAAGAACTTCAGCTGGAAGTCGCTACTTGTTAATTTCCTTTCAGTAAAATTGCTTGGAGCATAAATACTTTTCTATTTATTTTCTTTTGTAAAAAAACGCCAGATTTCCCCTCGAAGTCTGGCATTTTTTTTGCAAAAATCTTTCCCCTACAAAAAAATCCTTCAAATTTTTCTAAAATTTATCTAAGTTAATTAATCATGCCTCATCTGATAAAAAACAAAATTTGTGTACTTTTAAAAAATGATAGTGTATAATTTAGGTATTATGTTAGAGATTCTTACAGATGCTGATTATGAAAAATTCCGTAAAGTAATTTACGATGAAAGTGGTATTACATTTTCTGCAACGAATAGATCTATTCTTGACAGCCGTATTAAAGAGCAGCTTAAGAATAAAAATCTTTCTACGCCTGCGGAATATTATAATCTTGTAATGAGTAATCCAGAAGAAATGAAAATCATGCTGGATTCTGTTACAACAAATCTTACGCGATTCTTCAGAAATCAGCCTCATTTTGATGCTTTTGTTAATTACGTAATTCCTCACGTTGTCGAAAACAAAAAGGCTGCCGGTGGAGATAGAACCATTCGTATTTGGAGTGCGGGATGTTCTACCGGTGAAGAGCCGTATACAATCGCAATGATTATGAAAGAAATTTGTCCTATGGGCTTTAATTTCCAGATTACGGCTTCTGATATTTCAATGAAGTGTCTTATGACGGCTCAAAAAGGTTTTTATGCAGATGCCAAAGTTGATGGAATTCCTGCTGATTATCTTTCTAAGTATTTTACAAAAGTTGATGGCGGTTATCAGATGAAAAAAGAAATCATGGATACAATCCGCTTCGACTACCATAACTTAAGAAATGATTCTGGTGCTCGTAATCTTGATGTAATTTTCTGCCGTAACGTTCTTATTTATTTTGACGAAGAAGCTCAGCTTGCGGTTATTAATCGCTTCTGGAATTCTATGGCGGCAAAAGGTTTCTTGTTCATAGGACATTCAGAATCTCTCTTTGGTATGAATACTAAATTTGAATTCCTTAAAACAGAATGGGCTTGTTTGTATCATAAAAATACATAATAATATCTGACTGTAAAGATATTCTGATTTTTTCTAAGTTTTTATAAAGGAAGTGCTTTATGGATGATATTTCCGTTATGGTTTGTGATGATTCTGCGTTAATGCGGAATCTTATTGGTCGTATTGTTGACGAAACTGAAGGCTTAAAAGTTTGCGGCAAGGCAGAAAATGGTCAGGATTTGCTTGATAAAATTCCTGACGCTAAGCCTGATGTAATCCTTCTTGATATTGAAATGCCAAAAATGAATGGCGTTGAATTCCTTAAAAAACGCAAGGAATTAAAAATCGACATTCCTGTAATCATCCTTTCTAGTGTTGCAACAGAAGGTGCTGCAGTTACAATTCAATGTCTTGAACTTGGTGCTTCGGACTTTATTACAAAACCAGGCGGAACTTCTGTTTCTCTTAAAATTTCTGATGTTTCTTCTGAAGTTATTGAATATATTGCTTCTTACGGTGGTTCTTATGCCGCTTCTAAAGGCAAAAAGGTTCCTGATGCAGATTTCTTTAATCATCAGATTAAACTTAAAGAAGCTGCTCGTTTTGTAATTCAGAAAAAAGGTGAAGAAGCTGCAAAACTTGGTTCAATCAAAGCTTCTGAATTTAAGCCAACTGTTACATGGGGTTCTACAAAATCAAAAGAGCCTGTTGTTATTACTCCAGAGCGTAATGGTGGAAAAATCGAAGTTATTGCAATTGGAATTTCTACTGGTGGACCAAATGCACTTCGTGAAGTCTTTAAAAATATTGATCCAAAATTAAAGCAGCCGGTACTTGTTGTTCAGCATATGCCTGCTGGTTTTACAAAAGAATTTGCTAACAGTCTTAATAATATTTGTCCGCTTACAGTTACAGAAGCCCGTGATGGTGAACCTGTTATGAGTGGTCATGTTTATATTGCTCCAGGAAATTTCCATATTTACGTAGAACATCGTGCAATTGGAAATGTAATACGTCTTTCTCAGGAAGATCAGCGTAATGGTCACCGTCCTTCTGCGGATGTTTTGTTTGAATCTGTTGCAAAGGTTTACCAGAATCATGCGCTTGGTGTAATTATGACTGGTATGGGTAAGGATGGAGCTGCTGAACTCGCCGAAATGCGCAAACAGGGTGCATGGACACTTGGTCAGGATCAGGCTTCAAGTATTGTTTATGGTATGCCAAAAGTAGCTTTTGAAATGGGCGGTGTACAAAAACAGGTACCTCTTACCGAAATGGCAGCAGAAATTTCTAAGCTTGCACGAGAACAGGCATAGAAACTCAAACTGCAAATGCGGGCACGATAGATTAACGGTCTAGAATCTACTCTTGGCCCGCTTTTGACGTTTAAGTTTCCGTGAACGCAGTTTTGTCTTACAAAACTGCAAATGCGGGCGCGATAGACTAACGTTCTAAAATTAACTCTTGGCCCGCATTAGTCCCGTATTACATTATTGCGTTAAATCTTTTATCTTCTTTTCGCATTCTTGCTTACCGACAGTATTTTTAAGCTCTTCATAGGTGTCTCTAAGATTATAAAGTGCATCCATGTACATTGGGTTCAGAGAAACCGCATTTTCAAAGCATTCCGAAGCATCTGTATATAATTCTTTGTTGAACAATACAACGCCAAGTAAATTCCATAATCGTGATTCAAAAGGATTTATTTTTAGACCTTCTTCGCAAATATCGGTTGCGGCTGCAAACATCTGGTTATGAACATACATTGTTGCAAGAGTTTCTGTTACATCTATATTTTCGGGTGCAAGTTGGTGTGCTCGTTTTAAGGCGTCCATTGCATTTTTGTGGTCACCAGAATCTTTGTAAGTTACACCAAGATTGTACCACAAAAGGTAGTTGTCGCGTTCAATAATGATTGCTCTTTTAAAACATTCAATTGCAGAAGGGTAGTCGCCGTCACCTGCAAGTACAATTGCCTGATTGTTTAAAACATCTGGTCGTTCTGTCATACAAGTCCTCCTGGTATCATTGATGTGAACAGTTCGTTTATAAGAGCTGCTGTGTTTTTTGTTTTTAGTGCATTTTCTTTTGAGCATTGTTCTGCGTTGCCTGCAAAGTTCTGGAAAAGTGTGCAGTTTGTGTTTATAAGTTCAATTCCTTCAACTGCCGCTTTTTTTATGCTTCCGCTTTTTTCAAGTAAGGCAATACATTCTTCAACTGCTGAACTTTCAATTCCTTCTTTTTCTGCTTTTTCAAACAATGTGGCAATTTTTTCTTTATCTTCAGGATGCTGCTCAATATGAATAAGAACAGGAAGACTCTTTTTTCCTTCTACAATATCATCTCCGCGCTTTTTTCCCGGGTTTCCAAGCGTAAGATTTTGTACGTCATCAATAATCTGGAAACCAATTCCAATATTTGCGGCAATATCTCCGGCTTTTTTTGCAGTAAGTTCATCTGCACCACCGGCTACAAAACCTGTTTGGGCAGCAAGCGAAGCTAAAGTTCCTGTTTTGCATTTTACCATTGCTTTGTATTCATCTTGAGTAGGGAAGATTTGTTTTTCGCGGTGCCAGTAAATATCCATTGCCTGACCAAGATGAAGCCGGCGTAATTCATTTGTGTATAAATTGTAAAAATCAAGCTGCTGATCTGGTGTAAGGTCGGCTGTTTTAAGGCAAACAGGAGCCTGAAAATAAAGCCAAGAACCTGCATTTAAGGCTGTGTCCAATCCGTAGGTAATATAAGCGGCTGGTTGTCCTCGGCGTACCTGGGATGAATCTTCTATATCGTCATGGATAAGACTTGCTGTGTGTACAAATTCTACAAGTGGCGTAAGGGCGTAAGCCTGTTCTAGAGTAACTGCGTTTTTGGTGATATTTTCATTCTTGTTGTTCGAATTTTCGTTTTGTCTTAGGGCGGCAGAAAGTTCATAGCATAAAATCAAAAGAAGAGGGCGCCATCTTTTTCCGCCAAGACTGATGAGTTGTTGGTTTGGTTTTACAAGATTTAAAATGTGTTCTGGAGTAACGGCTTGCGGCAAAGTTCCAAATGATGCGTTTTGCCAGTCAGTGTTTATTGTTAGAGAAATTGCCTTATTCAGGCTTGATTCAATTTTTTCCAGACGTGTAGAAAATTCTTTGTTCATACGAGAAGTAGTATATAGAAGATTTCATAAAAAGACAAATGCTGAGTTTTTAGGTGAGTTTTTGGGGGAAGGGGAAGGGACGTGGTGGGGTGAGGATTATTCACAAGTTATCCACAGTTTATACACTTCTTTCCCGTCATTTCCACAAGTTATCCACAATTTATTCGCGCCTAAATGTTCAAAAATTTCAACATTTATACTTTCAAACAAGGTTCAAAAAAAATGTCAATAGCTTGTTTTTTGTACGGTTTTGTGTGATTTACAATATTAAATTGTTGTAATATAAAGAAATAGGTTGTAAAAGTGTAGTTTTATAATACAAAAAGAAGATGTTTTGTATGCAAAATTATTCAAAATTATTTTTAAAATAAAAAAACTTGTGCACTTTTCGGTGAAAGTTATCCACAACTTATGCACAAGCTTTATTTTTTCGGTGTAAAACTTTAATCAGACTTTTTAGCTAAAAATTAGCCTAAAGAAACATCTCCTGTGCTGCTGATTGCAATTATAGATTTACAGCCAGAGCAACGGAATCGACCAGCTTTTAATGCTCTTAATTTCTTTTCGCAAACCGGACAACTGATAATCATCGGGAATGTAGATGAACTTGTTGTTGGTCCAGAAGTAAAGTATCCTACAGCTTCTTCGTGTGTGTTTTTAATATTAAAGAACTGAGAAAAACCTAATAACTGGAAAACTTCATAAACTTTTGGTTGAATTTCAAGAAGAACAATATCACCATTTTTTGGTTTTACAAGTTTAAGGAATACTGTAAAAGAACCAATTCCTGTTGATGAAACATAATTTAATGAAGAACAATTGAAAATAAGATTTACAAATCCAGCTTCTATAACCTGTGTTATTTTCTTTTGGAAAAAACTTGAATTGTAGGTATCAATATATCCGCTTAGATAGACAATAAGACAATGAGGAACATTCTCAGCTTTTCTTAAACTGATAGATAGAGAGTCGTCCTTTTCGTTGTCAAAGCCTGGGATTATTGCATTATTATTATCCATATTAGCTCCGATAAGTTAACTTTATTCTACATTATTATCGGCAATAATGTCAAATTGTATTATACTTCATTTTAAGATTAATATAATTTGTTTTTAAGACGATAATAAAAAAGATATATTGTTTACATTTTGAATGGTAATGAATTTTTAAGGATTTTGTATGAAAAAAGCATTAAAACTGCTGCTGATGTATTTTACGTTTTTGATTTTCGGGGTTTTTCTTGCAACCATATTGTATTCATTTTTTCAAAGTGTACTTGGGTTTGTTGCCGGAAAACAAATTGCCATTTTTGATTGGAAGAATTACTTAATTTCTTTAATTTTTATTACTCAATGTACGCTTATACTTATTTGTCCGCTTATGTCTTATTATAGAATTCGTCGTACAGGCGGAATTCCTTTTTTAATCACTTATATTATACTTTCTCTTGTAACCTGGGGCTTGTTTTTTCCTCTTATGCTCCAACTTGATAAAAAATTTGTTCCGCATTTAAAAAGCGAGATTGTTGAACAGTCTTTGAGTGGCGGTTATTTTAGAAAACTTGATGACAAGATTTATTATTCTTTTGATGATTTACCTGCAACCGAAGATGAACCATCTATTAATATGCTTGTAATTGATACAAATAAAGACGGTAAAATTGAAGAAGTTCGTGGTGGCAAGAATTCCAGTCTTTACAGGCAGGGCCGACCGTTCCGCGATATTCTTATAAAAGATAATTTTCAGCTTGAAGAACATAGGGATTATATCAGTTTTAGATTTTTGATTTTATGCGCAGAAAATGCTTTAGAAAAAGGTCTTACTCATTGGCTTGGCTATTTAAGTATAGGATTTTTGATTTCTGCAATTTATGGGCTTTGTTCAATGTTTGCATGGCGTCTTATTAATGCGATTGTCTGCTTGTTTATGACTTTTGCAGTTGTACTGTTTAATACAGTTTATTATGCGCCGTTTATGGAATCATTTAAAAGTTTGACGTTTATGCATAATCCATTTTTTGAATTTTTAAGTTCATATATTGATGAGCCGTTTCTTTGTTTGGTGAACGTTTTTCTGGCACTTACTTTTATTGCAATTGGAATTATTAATTATTTTGTTGGAAAAAATAGGCAGGGGGAATAGATGAAAAAGATTCTTGGTATACTTTCTGTTTTTCTTGGTCTTGGATTTGTAATCTGCTTTGCGCTTGGACTTATCTTAAAAATTCCCGCTGGTGTTTCTGTTCATTCAGCATTTTTATATAAATTTTTAAACGGGCTTTCTTATTTTATTCAATTTCTTCCAATGATGCTTATTACAGGGCTATGTGTTAGTTGTTCAGTTACGTTTGGACATAATTCGGAAGGAAGTATGGACCGTTTTTCCAGAGCGATGATTACTCGTTATAAAAATGTAATGATTGCTTCTTTAATTTGTACCGCAATTCTAACTCTTGCAAACGAAACTGCAGGCGTTTTTATCCGTCAGAAAAAAACTGAACTCGTAAATCAGCCAAAACTTATAAATGAATATATTACTGCCGGAAACAAACTTTTTGATGACAAAGATTATGAGCGTGCCATTTTGTATGCAGATGCGGTTCTTAAACTTGAGCCAAAATCAGAAGAAGCAATAAAATTAAAAGAAAAATCGGTTGTAGAAATAAATATTCTTCAGACAAGTAATCTTCATTATCTGCCTTCTACCGAAGATTTTTCTCTTATGACAAAAATGGATGACAATATTGATGAAGAAAAACTTTTAACCGTGTACGAATATTACAAAAAGGCGCAGGAATTTTATAAAAATGGTGAATGGTTGAATGCGCATTATTATGCAGAACTTGGTGTAAAACTTGCCGCAACAACAGATCCAAATCTTGATGATTTAAAAGTTCTTTCTGCTATGGCATGGAATAATATTACACAGGAACAGGATTTAAGTAAAACTCATGTTCAGGAATTGTTTGCGCAAAAATACAGCGGTTATAAGGCCCTTGTTGATGGTGATGATTTAAAAGCTTACTATATATTTAAGGAGTTAAAAACAAATTCCCCGGAATTAAGTCGCGATTCTGATGTTGCATTTTATTATGCCGAAGCCGAAAAACGTGTAAATAATAAATACTTCTTTATAGACGAAACTTATGAACTTCAAACTTTTGAAACTGCAAATGATGTTTGTTATTCGTATAAATACAGCGACGGTTCGCGAGATATAGTTTATTACCGTGGTGTTACACCTGTAAAATCAACTGGAAATGCAATTCAATATTTGCGAGGATTTACAATCAGTTCTTTGGATGCAGATGGAAACCTTGAAAAAACACTTTCTGTTCCTTATGCAAAATTGTTGCCGGTATCGGTAGATGCAATGAATGCAATTCAAAAGCGTTATCTTAGAATTGATGAAGATGCAAAACAGGTTCCTTATCTTATGTTAAAATCAGTTGGTCGCAGTGAAAATTCACCAATGATTGTTCCTGAATATAAAATGGCAGATGGAACGGAACTTACTCCACCTGATTATATTATTCTTCCAATTTCGTTTAAGAAATTCCAGATGTTGCAGCAAACTTCAAAAAATCCAAACGAAATTTCTTTGCCGACGATGTTCCAGTATGTTAAGCTTGCCCCAGATTATGGATATTCAAAAGAAGTTTTTGGTCAGATTTTGCTGAATAGAATTTTGTATCCGTTCTGGATTCTTCTGCTTTTTGTGCTTGTTGCCGCCTTTGCATGGAACAACCGGATTGGAGCAAATCAATATTTTAAGTTTTCGTGGGTTTTTGCATTCCCGCTTTTTATTATTTCAGCAGGCGCAGTTTACCAGCTTATGATGTTTCTGTTCAAACTGTTTAATTACGTACTTCTTGGATATTTTGAAGCAACGCTTGCAATTGTAGTTGGAGCAGGACTTTATCTTGTAATGCTGGTAATTACGTCTATTTACTTTTTGTCACGTTGCACTAGAAATTAGAATTAGAGTCTGTTTTAGAGCAGTGTGACAAAAAGTTCCCCGCATAATTAGTTCTAACTGTTTGAAAGTTCATGCGCTTTTTCTTCAACTGCAGCGGCAAGTTTTGCAACATCTCCCTGGTTTTCGGTGATAATGCGTACAAAAACAGAACCTGCAACAATTGCTTCCACGTAATCAGCCAAAGCCCGCGACTGTTCTCCGTTGCTTATTCCGAATCCGCCGTAAACTTTACTTCCGCCTGCGCTCACTTTTTTTAAGAACTCCAGCGTTTCGCCGCTGATTTTTGTGTCGGTTCCTGTAATTCCAGTGCGTAATGCAGCGTAAATATACGGGAATCCCGCGTTTGCAAGTTTGTTTAAGCGTTCGTCACTCATACTTGGTGCGGCAACAGGAATATTTATCATTCCGTTTTTCTTGCAGGCAGATGTAAGACCTTCGTCATAATCAAACGGTAAGTCTGGAATAATCATGCCATTTACACCGGCTAAAGCAGCTTTTTTGCAAAAGTTTTCAACGCCTGGAGTATAAATAAGCGAGCCGTAACTCATAAGATAAATTGTTGTGTCCGGAAATTCGCGGTGAATCTGTGCAATAAAATCCAGACCGTCTGCGGTTTTGTAGCCGCGTTCAAGTACTTTTGTACATGCCGTTTGAATTGCAGAACCGTCCGCGCTCGGGTCGCTGAATGGCAGCTGAATTTCAAGAATGTCTGCTCCGCCTTTTACAAGTGCACGTGCCGCGTTTAGGGCAATTTCTGTGGTAGGGTAGCCTGCAACTAAATGACTCATAAGTTTTATTTTGTTCATGAGATTTCTCCTTATTTCATGCTCTTTGCTTCGTGAATGTCTTTTCCACCTTCAAGGCGTTCAATTTCGGCGTGAAGAAAATCCAGCCATTCAGTTGGGCGGAAAACTGGACTTGTAATGAATACATCCTTGTCGCCGCGGCCACTCATATTAATAATTACCGCCTGATCTTTTGGAATTTCTCGTGCTATTTTAATTGCCGCGGCTCCTGCGTGTGCCGATTCAAGCGCAAACAAAATGCCTTCGTTCTTTGCAAAAAACTGAACGGCTTCCAGAGCTTCTTTATCCAAAATTGACGTAAATTCTACGCGACCAGAACGTCCCAATGCCGCAAGCTGTGGACCAATTCCGCAATAATCAAGACCTGCCGAAATTGAGCGTGTTGGAAGTGCCTGACCGTCTTCGTCTAGTAAGAAACGGCTTTTGTAGCCCTGCAAAATTCCGTCGCGGGCAGCATTACCTGTCATACGGCTTGCATTTTCACCAACGTTTGGGCCAATCCCTCCGGCTTCTGCACCAATAAGGCGAGGAGAATCTTCATTTATAAATGGTTCAAAAAATCCGATTGAATTTGAGCCACCACCTACGCAGGCAACCATTGCACCAATTTTAATTCCACGTTCTTCAGCCTGTTTTTTTACTTCGCGGCCAATTACACTCTGGAATTCGCGTACAATATCTGGGAATGGGGCAGGTCCGAGCGCACTTCCTAAAACATAATGAGTACTGTCTGGATTTGCGGCCCAATCACGCATGGCTTCGTTTACTGCATCTTTTAAAGTACGGCTTCCGCTTGTTACTGGGTGAACTTTTGCGCCGTACAATTCCATTGCGGCAACATTTGGCTGCTGACGTCGAACATCAACTTCGCCCATATAAATTGTACAATCTAAGCCGAGTTTTGCACACGCTGCGGCAGTTGCAAGACCGTGCTGTCCGGCTCCGGTCTCGGCAATAATTCGTTTTTTGCCCATTCGTTTTGCAAGAAGGCACTGACCAATTGCATTGTTGATTTTGTGAGCGCCTGTGTTTGCAAGGCCTTCAAGTTTTATGTAGATTTGTGCTCCACCAAGAAGTTTTGTTGCAGTTGGGGCAAAATAAAGCGGGGTTTCGCGACCGATATAATCTCGCCGGATGATTGCAAGTTCATCTAAGAAAGTTTTATCGTTCATAGCTTCGTGGAAGGCAATTTCAAGTTCGTCGAGCGGGCGACGTAAAACTTCTGCTACATATTTTCCGCCAAAATTATCAAAAAATCCGTTATCGGAATGAGTTGTTTTTTGTGTCATAGAATCCTCTTTTTGTGTTGTTTCTATTTATAGTAACAGTATAATATACGTGGCTGTTTCTGTCAATAGAAACAATTATCCTTTTGCTACTCTAATTGTGCGAATAGTTTTTCAAGTTTTTTTTCATCTTTTTTGCAAAGTTCTGATTCAACACCGCTTGAAACATCAATTAATTCCGGCTGGAATTTGTGTATAAGTTCGGATGCGTTTTCTGGTGTTATTCCGCCGGCAAGCCAGAGTTTGTGATTCGTGTTGTAATTTTGGGATTTGGAATCCTGCAAGAATCGTGGTTCGCCCATTAGGAATAGTTCTTCTGCCGCTTTTTCAAGGTCGCCGTTTTTTTCGGTGAGAGCAAAGTAATGTGGTAAAGCAAGAAGTTTTTGCGGAACTTTGTCGTAAGGAATTCCGTGGAGCTGAATGCAATCCAAAATGCCTTTTTCTACATAATTTGCAGCTGCATTTGCTTCCGGTGAATCTGGATCTGTGATTACAGCGACTTTTTTTGCTTTGATGTTTTTTAGAATTGGTTGAATCTTTTCAAAGCGTTCACCGTAAACGTTTCGTGCAAATCCTGCGGCAAAGATGAAACCGGCAAAATCTGCCCCAAGTTTGTCTGCAAGAAGAACGTCGTCTGCATTTGTAAGTCCGCAGATTTTTACAAGAGGACGGTGAATTTGCCGCGACTGCAATTCTGCAAAATCGTTCCAGAAATCTGCGTTTTTAGTTGGTTTTGCCTGCATAAAACTTTTTACAAGGTCTGTTCGCAATTCGGGATTTTTTGCGGCTGCTTCTCCAAGTAACATTCCAGAAAAACCAAGACTTCCGGCAAAGGCAGCGGCTTGTGGGGTACGGATTCCGCTTTCAAAAACAACGCGTGCATCTTCACCAAGGACGCTGCGGATTTTTGTAAGCATTGCACACGGCTTGAGTAAATCTATTTTGAATGTTGCAAGGTCGCGGCTGTTTACTCCGCACACAATGTATTTTTTGTCTACATTTGCGGCAACGGCTGAAAGTTTTTGCAAATCTTCATCACTGCGGATTTCTACAAGACTTGTCATTCCGTATTTTGCGGCGAGTTGTGCCATTTGAACGATTGTATCAGTTTCAAGAATGCGTGCAATTAAAAGAATTGCGTCTGCGCCGGCTCTGTAAGAGATTTCAACTTCCTGTGGAAAGAGCAGAAAATCTTTGCGTAGGACGGCTGGGGCTGTAACGGTCTGAATATTGTTGGAAGTTCCATGGAATTTTTCAAATTCGTCGATAGCATGACAAACTTCCATTAAATTTTTTAGGCTGCCCTTAAAGTAGTTTTGTTCGGTAAGACAGCTTATTGCGGCTGCTCCTGCTTTTGCGTAGGAAAGAGCGGTTTGAGCTGCATTTAGATTAGGGGCAATGTCGCCTTTACTTGGAGAGGCTCTTTTTACTTCCAGAATTACGCCGCGTGCTTTTGAGGTTTTAGTTTTTAAACCGTCGTTCTGGCTGCTATTTTGTGAGCCTTGTTCAATTGCAGGTAAAAAAGGATGAACCTGACGCTGGCGTTTTTCCGGGAGTGTGATTCCAAAATCGAGACCAAAGCGTTCAATATCTTTTTTTCTTTTTTCTATTATTTGTGTAAGTATATCGTTCATTTTAATTCCTGTGTAAGGGCTCCCGGTAGGTGCCCGTTAGCGTTGTACGGGGGTTTTAGGGGGTAAGCAGTTTTTAACTGCGTCCCCCTAGGCGAAGGGGTAGGCGGAAATTGGCGGTGGTTGAGCCTGTCGAAACTACCGGCGATTGCAGCCGAGGGGGAGACTTCCCCCTCCTTTATTTACTTATGCTGCGTCATTTTCTGCCAGGCTCTTGCTTACCTGCTGAATCTCTTTTAATTTTGCGAGGGCTTTTCCGCTGTTGATTGCTTCCTGAGCCATTGCATAACCGTCTTTGAGAGTTCGGGCTTTTCCGCAAAGATAAAGAACCGCACCTGCATTCAGACAAACTGCGGCTTTAATTGTTGGACGACCGCTTCCATTTAGAACTTCCAGTGCAAGTTTTGCGTTGTCAATTCCATTTCCGCCAAAAAGTTCCTGTTCATCGGCACCTGTTATTCCAAAATTAGATGGATCTATAACATACTGATTTTCGTTGCCTTTTTCGTCAATCTGGTAAACGTGGGTAGGGGCACAAGGGGAAATTTCGTCGTAACCGTCTTCGGAATTAATTACCATTACACGCTTTGCACCAAGTGATTTTGCGGCATGGGCATAATCGCGCAGAAGTTCTTTTGAATAAACTCCGAGAACTTCGTATTCAGCTCCTGCAGGGTTCAAAAGTGGGCCAAGAACGTTGAAAATTGTTTTAATTCCGAGTGATTTACGGATTGGTGCTGCAAAACGCATTGCCGAATGATAAACCGGAGCCATCAAAAAGCCGAATCCTGTTTTGCGGATCAATTCTGCGGTTTTGTCTGGACTTGCCATAATGTTTACGCCCAACGCTTCAAAAAAGTCTGCTGCTCCCGATTTTGAGCTTACTGCGCGGTTTCCGTGTTTTGCCATTTTTTGACCGCAGCTTGCTGCAACAAGTGCCGACATTGAAGAAATATTAAAACTTCCTTTTCCGTCTCCGCCCGTTCCTACAATTTCTGCTAGTCCAGTTCCGGCATCGTATCCGTCCATAACTTTTTCAAGAGGGAATCGTGTCTTCTTTTTAAGCATAACTTCGGCTGCACCTCCCATTTCGGCTGCAGTTGGAAGTCCGCGTGCTGCCATTGCAGTTAAAACTGACGCTGCAACTTTTTCGTCCATTGTGCCGTCTGTAAGTTCGCTTATAAATGCGGCAGTCTGTTCACGTGTAAGCGGCTTTTTCTGGTCAATAAGCTGGTTCAAAATCAAAACTGAAGAAATGTTTTCGCGGCTGTAATTCAAAAATGCTTTGAAGAGAGTGTCGCCTTTTTCGCTTGCAATGCTTTCCGGGTGGAACTGAACGCCTTCTATTACAAATTCTTTGTGGCGGATTCCCATAACATCACCGTCTTTTGCTCGGGCGCTTACTTCAAACTCTTTTGGTAAACTTGATTCCTGAACAACAAGTGAATGGTAACGTGTAAAATTGCCTTTTAATCCGATGTTTCTAAAGATTCCGCGTCCGTCTGTCTTAATTTCCTCAACAATTCCGTGGCGTATATATTTTGCACCAACAATTCGTGCTCCAAATGCCGCTCCAATTGCCTGATGCCCAAGACAAATTCCCAAAATCGGCAATTTTCCTGCAAAATAACGGATTGCTTCTATAGAAATGCCGGCTTCTTCCGGTGTTCCAGGCCCTGGTCCAACAATAATGTGAGTTGGTTTTGCAGCTTCAATTTCTGCAATTGTGCTTTCTTCCGAGCGGAATACTAAAACCTTGTCGCCCGAAACTCGTTCCAAACTTTGTACAATATTAAATGTAAAACTGTCTTTATTATCAATAAATGCTATCATAATCAAATTCTCCTGCTATTTGTTTGTTTCAAATACAGAGCGCAAAGCCCCTAGTTTTTCGTTTGTTTCTTCCCATTCGCGGTCGGCATTACTGTCATATACAATTCCGCCGCCTGCCTGCAAAGACCATACTTTTCCCTGTTTAAGTGCACAGCGGATTGCAATACAGAAATCCAAATCGCCGTTCGATTGAATATAGCCGACTGCACCTGCGTAGAAGCGTCTTTTTGTTTTTTCGATTCGGCTTAAAATTTCGATTGCACTGATTTTTGGAGCTCCACTTACGGTTCCTGCCGGGAATGCTGCTCTTAAAACCTGAATTGGCTTAAATCCTTCTTTTACTTTGCCCTGAACGTCGCTTACTATGTGCATAACGTGACTGAACAGTTCAACTTCCATAAAGCGTGTAACTTCTACGCTTCCGTTTGCGCAAACACGGCCCAAATCATTACGTGCCAAATCTACAAGCATAAGATGTTCTGCGCGTTCCTTTGCATCTCCCAAAAGTTCTGCTTTTAGAGTTTCGTCTTCTGCACTGTTTTTTCCGCGGCGGCGAGTTCCCGCAATCGGACGAATAGAAGCAACTCCATCACGAACACGAACAAGACTTTCTGGAGAAGAACCAATCAACTGACGGTCGCCAAAATCAATGTAAAAAAGATATGGACTTGGATTTACTGCGCGTAATCTTCGGTAAATTTCAAGTGCCGAATTGTCACATTCAAACTGGAGCCGGCGGCTTGGAACTGCCTGCAAAAGATTTCCTGCAACAATTTCTTTTTTGATTGCTTCAACTTTTTCTTTGTATTCACGTTCGCTCTGTTCAAGGTTTGTAATTGTTCTTACTTCGCAAGGTTCTTCTGGTGCCGAAAGATATGAAAAATCCAAGTCGTTGAGGCGCTTTTTTAAATCACTTACTGCTTTATCCAAATCAATCTGATGTTCATTGTAGTTCAATGCAAAAACGTGGAGTTTTTCGGTAAAGTGGTCAAAAACAACATAAACGTGGCCTGCTACAAATTCGCTTTCTGGAATATGAAGTTCGTCGGTCTGTGCTGCAAGGTTGATTGTGTCGCATCGTGCTGCAAATTCGTAGCTTAAATAACCAAGGCCGCTTGTTGGAACTGGAATTGTGTTTGTGATTTCGCGTCCATCTTCTGCATGAACAATGCTCATATCATTTTGCTGAGCAACGTACAAAAGTGCATCCAGAATATCTGGTGTGTGTAAAATGCGGCTTCCTGGAGCAATTGTTTCTCCGGTTTCGTTCTTGCCCTTATAAGGAAGACGTCGGCCGTCAATTAAAAAAGCAACTCCTTCGTCATCCTGTACAATGCGAAAAGCCGGTTCCAAAAGAAGAATGGAATACCGTTCCCGTCCGCGCGCAAAACTAGCACTTTCCAAAATAGCCGATGCTCCGATTTTTCTTGCCAAACTAAAAGGCGTATATCTGTCACATGGAAGTGAAAAATAAATTGAATCTGTCCGTGTCATGTCATCTCCTTATATGGCCACTGATGGCCGATGTTGTTTCTATTTGTAGAAACATTATCTATAAGAGAATATACACTGACTTGATGTTTCTGTCAATAGTAACATGTAAAAAAATGATTTTTTTAGCGGTATAATTCGCCCATGAAATATTGTTCCTGGAATTCTATTGCTTTCAGGATTTCCTGATCAGATACGGGGTTGTCATCAAGTGAAACAATCCATTTGTCTTCGCAGTCATTTAGACGATGGTAAACAGAGATTACTTTGCCTGTGTATTCATAAATCGGTTTGTCGGTTCCAAGAACGTAAACATCCTGTTCAGCGCCGTCTCCTGCAAAAATGCCGTCAACATAGCCGTAGTTTATAGGATAAATCATTTCTTTGTGGCGCGGATGGCAGGTTCCTAACGGACGGTCAATTTTTCCGCTTACAGTAGTTCCGATTATTGATGAGTAGTCTTTAGTTTCGATTTTGATTTTGTAAACAAGGGCTGTGTCTTCGTTTACGTCTTTGAGAGTTGTGTAAAATTCAGCGCCAAAGTTTTCGTAAAGCCCTTTCTGGTCGGTGGAAATGTACAGATTTTCTTTGCCTTCACTTTTCGCAAGACGATAGATATGTTCAATTAATTTTCCGATCCTGCGTTTACCCCGGAATTGCGGGAATGTGTAAACAAAGCCAATCCACGGTGAAAGTTCTGTGTCTGGAATGTCATCGTGTTCGGCATAGGTACAAAAGGATATTAATTCTCCCTTAATATAATCGCTTTCAGAAGAGCCGTCTTCAACGAGAAGAAAAACTTTTGATTTTTTTCCACACAGTGAATAAAAACTGCCGTCTTGTAAAAGTTTTGCAAGATATTTTGCAGCTCTCCATTCACCCATGCGGATTTTTTCTATCCAAAAAGTTTTGTTTTCGGTTTCTGAAAGTTCAAGTATTTTCATTTGGTTATTTTACAACGATATTTACCAGCTTATCCTTTACAACAATCACTTTTACAAGTTCGTGACCATCTGTAAATTTCTTTACGGCATCTCGTGCAAAAGCAAGTTCTTTGAGTTTATCGTCTGAACTGCCTGGTTCTGCTTCGAAGGTGTCGCGTTTTTTACCGTTTACCATAACAACAATCTGTTTTGTATCGTCTTTTGTCCAGTCAAGATTTACTGTTGGCCATGCAACGTAAGCAATCGAATCTTTGTTGCCAAGTTTTTCCCAGAGCTCTTCGCCAAGGTGTGGTGCATAAGGTGAAAGAACTTTTACAAAGTCTGACCACAATGCCTTTGGAACTTCTGCAAGCTTTGAAAGCTCGTTGATGAAAATCATCATCTGGCTGATTGCTGTGTTGAAGTTCAAAGTTGCTGTATCATCAGTTACCTTTTTAATTGTCTTGGCAAAAGTCTTGCGGTCACTGATAAGTGCCTTGTCTTCGAGCTTACCTGTGATGTCGATGTCGCTCATTGGCTTTTCAGAAACTGCCCAGACTTTTTCAAGGAAGCGGTGAATACCAACGATTCCCTGCGTAGCCCAAGGCTTAGACATTGTAAGAGGTCCCATG
>JAILCM010000183.1 GCA_024680155.1 Treponema sp. | reverse complement strand
CGGTTCTTAAAAAAGGTGATATGTTTGGAGAAATGGCTCTTATCGAAAATAAGCCTCGTTCAGCAAACGCTATCGCCCACAGCGACTGCACACTTATGGTAATCAACCGCTCCAACTTCAATCAGATGGTTGCAACACAGCCACAGCTGGTAGCTAAGCTCACAACAACTCTTGCAGACCGCCTCTGGTCAATGTACCGCCAGCTCGACAATGCAGCACTTCATGAACCACTTGCAAAAATGCTCGATATGCTTTCACTTCAGCTGGAAAAACAGCGCGTAAAAATTGGTCTTACAAAGGTTTCAATGCAGACAGAATTTACTCCAAAAGATCTTGCAAATATGTGCGGTATTCCAAGCGAACAGCAGGCTAAAGCAATCTACGAATTCGAACAGTACGACCAGATTCGCATAGAAAACGGAAAGATTTTCATTAAGGATGCACAGGAAGTTATGAAAGCCGCTGCATTCTATCGTAAACAAAATAGATAATCTTAAATAATTACTTTCCGATAATTTAAGTATGCTTTTGTTCAATAAAAAAATCCTTATACTCATTACTCTTTCTGCCCTTACCCTAAATTTATTTGCAGAAAGTCTTCCAAACGGCTACAAAGATGTAAAACTTGGAATGAGTCTTCAGGAAACAAAAGAAACTCTTGTAAAAGACCCGGATTTTGGTTACCACGGAGACCGGGACGTTTCACTTATTCCTAATTCAAGCAAAACATTAATCGAAACAGATGCACAGCGGGGACTTGGCTCAAACTTCCTTACCCAATGCTGGTTTCAGTTTTATTTTGATGAACTTTATATCATCACAATTAATGTAAATCCCGAAAAAATGGATTATTACAGCATTTTTACAAAGCTCACAGAAAAATACGGAGAACCTACAAATTTCAGTCCGCAGGCTGCAACCTGGAAAGACGACGAAGTTACCATGAGTCTTGAAAAACCACTTACACTAAAATATATTGATAATAAAATATTTGAGCAGACTCAAAACTACTCAAACATTCAGGCATCTCCAACAGAAGTTACCCGCGAAATGTTCCTGGATGGATTATAATAGGAAATCCGTTAAAGATAATTGCGAAAACATGGAGCAATTATCTAGGATTTACAACCAAGGAGCCCTACAATGAAAAGATTTTTTTCTCTAATCACCATACTTCTTCTTCTCACACCTTTTCTTTCTTGCAAAACAAAAAAACTTCCCGTTCAGGACATTAAAATTATCCGCCAGGATGGAGTAGAATTAACTGTTTCAGCTGAAATTGCAGAAAAAACAGAAGACCGTAACCACGGCTATATGGAACGAAAAAATATTCCAGACGGAACCGGAATGCTTTTTATATTTGACCGCGACCAGATTCTCGCTTTCTGGATGAAAAATACACCTCACCCGCTTTCTATTGCCTACATCGACTCAAAAGGAAAAATCCGCGACATCTATGATATGACACCATACAGCACAGCTTCAATTAAAAGCTCAGGCTCAGTACGTTATGCACTCGAAGTTCCACAAGGCTGGTACAAAAAAAACGGCATCACCGTTGGTGACACCGTTATATTGCCTTAAGACTTGTCATCCTGAATTTATTTCAGGATCTATTCTTCAACTTCTAACTTTGCCAGTTCACTCGCTGCAATTCTGTCTTTCGGGTCATATTCAAGAACAGCTGTAAAGTAATTACGAGCTTCCTGTTTATTTCCCATTGCAAGAGCAAGATATCCGAGATTAGAAATAATCTTGGTGCTTTCAGGTTCCATAGAAAGTGCCTTCATCAGACATTTCTTTGCCTCTGCAAAATCTTTTTCCTGAACATAACAGAGCGAAAGTTCATTATATGTATCAGAATTTGTGTCTCCACCATATTTAAGGGCTTCAAGAAAAGCCTGTTTTGCATCTGCATAGCGTTCAAGACGTCTCAAGCCCCAGCCAAGCATAAACCAGCCGTTCCAGACTTTAGGATTACTCTGCAAGAAGTCTCTAATCTGTTCAAGACCTTTTTCTTCCTGTCCACTTGAAATCAAATCATACGCAGCCTTAAAAGCTTCATCATCCATATTCTGATTTGTAATATTATTGATGATTTCCTGGGCGCGTTCCTTTTTGTAAACACCGTTTTCGCCCATTTCTTCATCACTTGTCTCACAAGTTAATGCAATATAAGTTTCAAAAGCATCCTTTGCTTCGCGGTACTTATGCTGCTTCATATAGTAAAAACCGACATTAAAGTAAACATCAGGAAGTGGAGGCTCTGCATTCATTGCCTGCTCGTAATAAGAAAAAGCATCACTGTCATAGGCATCTGCATCATCAAAAAGT
>JAILCM010000137.1 GCA_024680155.1 Treponema sp. | reverse complement strand
CCATTGCAGCCTTAAAATAATCACGGTCTTTCATATTAATTAAACGGCCGTCTGCTGTAATTGCATTTCCATCTTTATCGTAAAAAGCAATGTTTTCGTAATTTTCGCCAAGAGCTTTTACAATTGGTGAAAGCTGCTTTAGTTTTTCTTCAAGCGAAGTTGATTCATCTTTCATAAAATCTTCTTCTGCAAGAAAATGCAAACAGGTAAAATGCTTTTTGTTAATGGCAACAATTTGGTTTGAAATATCATCAGAAACTGCCGAAAGATGATTAAAAACACTTTGTGTTAAACTTTTTGAAGAAATTCTGTACGTAACAGTACCAATTACAATATTTGCAATAATTACGACTACCAGAAAAATTATAAGCAGTTTAATTGTAAGTGAAAATCTAACGGAATTCTTTTTGCTCATTTAGTTTTGTCCTTTTTTATTCTTAAATGATTCTTAAACAATCTTATATATAATACGATTATGTAAAACTTTTGTCAAAAAATTTTAGACTTTTGAAAGTATTGAAAATTTAAAAGCTCAAATTTTGGTAAAATTACAAAATCATGTTATAATAAAAGTGTGAAAACAAAAATTGATAGAAAGTTAATACGAAAAATGACCTCGATTTATGGTCTTATTGTTATTGCTGCAAATATAATTGCAGTTGCTGTTCCTACCGCAGTTTCCAGTCCTTTTGGTGATTCTGAAAATTTGAGTCGCTGGGAAGAGTTTCTTGAAAATTCAAATGTTTCTGTTCTTGCAATGATTGCAGCTTTTGTTGTTCCAACGTTTGTTTGCATTTTTTATTCATTAAAAATTTCCAAAACCGAAGAACGGATGATGAAGAATATTGTAGAAATTCCGTCTGTTTTTTCGCTTTCTTCGGTAATCGGCTGGAATCTCTACTATTTTATTGAGATTCCTTTTGCAATTTACGCAAAACTTGTTCTTGGGATTTACATTAAATACATCCTTATTACAAGCTGGGCCTTTGCTTTAATTTCTGGGATGACTTCGTGGACAATTTCTTATCTTGGAATTGAACTTTTAAATAGAACAATTCTTCTTCCGCGTGTTTTTCCACAGGGCCATATACAATATAATTCAAATTCGGTTCATCCAAGGTTCAGTCATCTTCTTGTGTTTTGTTTTATGGTTTCGTCGGTTTTTCCAATCGGACTTTTGCTGGCAAGTCACATTTCGTTGCAAATAAGAAATAATCTTCCTGTTCATACAAGTTTGATTATAATTTCCGGAATGTTTTTGTTGTTTGCGCTGGCTATTACAATTGCGCTTTCAAAAATCATCATTACTCCGCTTGCTAAACTTACAAAGGCGGCAAAAGGAATTAAGGATGGTGATTATAAAACAAAAGTTTCTGTAGTTACCGCTGATGAGCTTGGAATGCTGGCCGACAGCTTTAATGATATGGCCGATTCTCTTGCCGAAAAAGAATTTATGCGTGATACGTTTGGAAAAGTTGTTGACCCCGAAGTTCGTGATTATTTGATGGCGGGAAAATCTGGACTTAGACGGGCTCTTGGTGGTGAAACGCGTGAAGTTACAGTTTTATTTTGCGATATCCGAAGTTTTACGGCAATGAGTGAAAAAATGGAAGCTACAAAAGTTGTTTCTTTGCTGAATCGATATTTTACTGCGCTTGGAAAATGTATTACGGATAATCACGGAATTATAAACAAATATATTGGCGATGCGATTATGGCAATTTTTGGAGCGCCCGTTCAGTCTAAAAACAGTTCGCTGGATGCGTTTAAAGCTGCTGTAGAAATGCGAGCCGCTCTTGTTGAACTAAATTCAGCTTTTGAAAAAGAAGATTTGCCGCAAATTCGCTTTGGAATTGGAATTCATACAGGCCCCGTTTTTGCCGGAACAATCGGCGCTGCAAACAGAATGGAATACACAGTAATTGGCGATACAGTTAATACCGCGAGCCGCCTTGAGAACCTGTGCAAAACCTACAAAACCGACCTCTTAATTTCAGAAGCCGCTCAAAAAAATATCCCTGAAACTGCCGGCCCCCTAAATTTTGTCGCCGAAACCGAAATCCGCGGCAAAGAAGAAAAAATGAAAGTGTTCACGCTGTAGAGCTATATTATTTTCCTTGCTTTTCTGATTTTTTACTCGTAATATATAATTATAGATTTTATTTTATAGGGGTGAATTATGAAATTTTACAGATGTGATGTTTGCGGAAAAATTATTGTGATTTTGAATGATACTGGCGTTCCGACAATTTGCTGTGGCGAGCCTATGACAGAACTTAAAGCAGGTGTTACCGATGCCGCTGTTGAAAAGCACGTTCCAGTTTACGAAGTAAAAGACGGAAAGGTATTTGTTGCAGTTGGTTCAGTTGCTCATCCTATGCTTGATAACCATTTTATTAACTGGATTTGCGTAGAAACTAACAAAGGTTACCAGATTAAATATTTAAAACCAGGTGAAGAGCCAAAAGCTGAATTTGCACTTGCGTCAGGTGAAACTGTAGTTGCTGTTTACGAATATTGCAATCTTCATGGTCTTTGGAAGGCTTAAGTTTGATTCAAACTGATACTCTATTAAACGGGCTGCAAATTATGCAGGATAGCGAATGGTTTATGTATGGAATTGATGCCGTTCTTCTTGCAAATTTTGCAGCTCCTTTTATTTACCAAAAAGATTACGTGA
The DNA here is from genome assembly GCA_024680155.1 of Treponema sp. Classification (GTDB taxonomy): domain Bacteria; phylum Spirochaetota; class Spirochaetia; order Treponematales; family Treponemataceae; genus Treponema_D. Next base: position 223 of record JAILCM010000137.1, on the reverse strand, counting down.
TTGATTTAGGCACAGGAAACGGAATAATTCCTCTTTTACTTAGTACTCAATGTAAGGCACAGAAAATTACGGGGCTTGAAGTTCAAACTGAATCTGCTGAGTTGGCACGTCAGAGTGTACGCCTGAACAATCTTGAAGAACGCATTCCTATTGTAGAAGGCGATTTAAAAAATGCCGCGGAACTTTTTGCAAAACATTCTTTTAATGTTGTGTGTTCTAATCC
>JAILCM010000120.1 GCA_024680155.1 Treponema sp. | reverse complement strand
ACAAGCTCCCTGCTGTGGTGCACACCAACCGATACCGTGTGTGAATCCAGAAACATCTTCAATTTTCTTAACCTTTACCCATTCTCCTTCTTCAGGGATAGGTGCTGGTCCATGATATGCGCCTTTAGCCAAAGGACACATGTGTTCCACTTCTGCAGTGTATGTCATGTTTTGCTCCTGAGTAATAAAAATATATATATGGAATAAAATAGCATTTTTTGATGTTTTTTACAATAACATTTCCTTTAAGCCAAAATCATCAATTTAGAAAAATATTCATTAAGCAGGCCATTTTTTCGCATTTTTTATTGAAATCAACAAAATCATACTGTAAAATAAAAACAATATAAAAAGGAGGATTTTAAAATGAAAAAAATCTTATCAATTGTTGCAGCAGTTCTTGGTCTTGCACTTATTACTGGATGTAACGGCACAACTACAAAAAATTACATTCTTGCAACTGGCGGAACTAGTGGAACTTACTATCCATTCGGAGGTGCCATTGCTAACGTTTGGAACACAAAACTTAACAACATGAACGTTACTGCTCAGGCAACTGGTGCTTCTGCAGAAAACTTGCGCCTTATCAATAAAGGTGAAGCTGAATTTGCAATCGTTCAGAATGACGTTATGGACTATGCTTATAATGGTACAGATTTGTTTGCAGGCGAAAAACTTACAAACATCATGACAATTGGTACAATGTACCCAGAAGTTGTACAGATTGCAGTTTCTAAAGCAAGCGGAATTAAATCAGTTGCTGATTTTAAAGGAAAACGCATTTCTGTTGGTGCTGCGGGTTCTGGTGTAGAATTCAACGCAAAACAGATTATGGAAGGATACGGATTGACTTTTGACGATATTAAAAAGAGCAACCTTTCTTTCAAAGAATCAGCTGATGGTATTCAGAACGGAACTTTGGACGGATGTTTTATTACTGCCGGTGTTCCAAATGCTGCTTTACAGGAACTTGCATTTACTGCAGGTCTTATTCTTATTCCAGTTGATGGTGCTGCTGCTGACAAAATCTGTTCTAAATACGGATATTACACAAAAACTGTAATTCCTGGCGGAACATACAAAGGAACTGATACAGACACAGGAGCTCTTGCAATCATGGCAACTCTTGCTGTAAATGCAAAGCTTGATGAAAACACTGTTTACGACATGACAAAAGCACTCTTCTCTAACCTTGAAGACCTTGGAAACGGTCACGCAAAAGGAAAGGAAGTTTCTGCTAAAACTGCTGTAACCGGAGTTTCTGTTCCATTCCACCCAGGAGCAATTAAATATTACAAAGAAATCGGATTGATGAAATAATTGCCCGTTTTGGCTTAAAATTGGCGGTATTGTTTTGTCACTTAAAAAATTACTATTAATCATTTTAATGGTATTTGTCTTTGCGGGAATTTTTTGTTTAATTCCTGCAAAGAAAGTTGTATCTGTTAGTAACCGTAAAAATCCATCACAAAGATTTTATTCAGCGGAAGCTTACAGATACGGCTTTATTATTTCATACACGCATTCTGTTAACAAAGGACGTGTACACGATTTTTATAAATGTGCCAATGACGGCGAACTTGTTTTAGAAAAAACGCATTTTGTATCCTATGGAGCAGGAATCCCGGAACCAGAAGAAACTCCAGGAGCAGATTTTAGCTTAATTGATAACTGCTACATAATTTCAAATTTAAATAGAAAAGTTCCGCAACTTGTAATGGCTGTTGGAATTATTGCAAATCACTCTTTTGCAAGTGCTGACTTATTTGATTCAGCAAAAAAAACAGGTTCAAATAATACGGAATCAGATTATATAAATATTCCCGGTGAGTTATTCCTTACCGATTATTTTGAACCACAAACAAGTTTAATTTTGAAAATAAAAAACGTAAATTTAATAGATTATTTAATTCACAAAGTACGGAGGTCTAAATGGACGAACTAAATCAAAATGAAGAAATTCAGGAATCGAGCGGTAAAATAGAAGAAATTCTTCCAACTACAAACGAAGAAGAAATGAAAAAACTGATGCAAGACCTTGATCGTGAACAGGCTTACCGCGAACATAAATGCTGGCGCCAGTACATCACGGTGATTGTTTCTTTGATTTTTGTTTCTTTCCAATTGTATGCAACAATTTCGGGATTAGTAACGGCTCAGGTTTTGCGTGCAACTCATCTGGCATTTGTTCAACTTCTTGCGTTCCTGCTCTTCCCTCCTACTAAAAAAAGTCCAAAAAACACTTTGCCTTGGTATGATGTTGTTCTTGGAATTGTTGGTGCTGCCTGCTGGGTTTACATGGTCGGCGGATATTCTCCAAAATTCCTTGATTTTATAAATAATACGTTCCATGCAAACTTAACACCTTTGTACGCGCGTGCCGGTGCTTATACTGGAATTGACATTGCAATTGGAATTGTTGCAATCCTTATTTTGTTTGAAAGTTGCCGCCGTATAGTTGGACTTCCAATCATGATTATTGCAGCAGTTTTTATTCTGTATGCCTTTATTGGAAAATATCTTCCCGGCTTCTTAAATCACCGCGGATATTCTTTACAGCGTGTTGTTTCACATTTGTTCTATACAACAGAAGGAATTATCGGCACACCAATCGGCGCTTGTTCTACGTTTATTTTCCTGTTTATTCTTTTTGGAGCCTTGCTTGAAAAAACAGGAATTGGACAGTTCTTTATTGACGTTTGTAATGCAATTGCCGGTGGTGCAAGCGGAGGTCCTGCTAAAGTTGCAGTTCTTTCTTCTGCCCTTTTGGGAACAGTTTCAGGTTCTTCGGTAAGTAATACAGTTGGTTCTGGTTCGTTCACAATTCCAATGATGAAAAAACTTGGTTACAAAGGTGAATTTGCGGGTGCGGTTGAAGCGGCTGCGTCTACAGGTGGTCAGCTTATGCCTCCAATTATGGGTGCTGCGGCTTTCCTTATGGCAGAAAGTCTTGGAGCTCCGTACATCACAATTGTAAAAGCGGCAATCGTTCCGGCAATTCTTTATTTTGCAGGAATTTTCATCACAGTTCATCTTGAAGCAAAAAAACTTGGCTTAAAAGGACTTCCAAAAGATCAGCTTCCAAAGGCACTTCCACTTTTCCTTAAAAAAGGTTATATGATTTTGCCGCTTGTTGTAATCATTTACTTTTTGTGTGCAGGCTTTACAGCAGTTTTTGCAGCCCTTATGGGAATTGTTTCCTGCATTGTAATAGGTTTTGTTGTTTCAGTTGTTGATTTAGCAAAAGGAAGAAAACCGACATTTGGTGCAAAAGATATTCTTGATGTAATTTGCGCCGCTGCCCGAAACATTATTTCTGTAGCAATTGCTTGTGGAATGGCAGGAATCATCATTGGTGTTGTAACGCTTACTGGACTTGGTTTAAAACTTGGAGCTGGTCTTGTAGCACTTGCTCACGGAAAACTTTTCCTTACACTTTTCTTTACAATGATTGCTTCAATCATCCTTGGAATGGGCGCACCAACAACTGCAAATTACCTTATCACATCCACAATTACTGCGGGTGCAATAATTCAGCTTGGTGTTGAACCGATTGTTGCCCACATGTTTGCCTTCTATTTTGGAATTATTGCAGACGTTACTCCACCGGTAGCCCTTGCCGCCATTGCAGGAGCCGCCATTGCAAAAGCAAAACCAATGAAAACCGCCGTAAATGCGACAAAACTTGCAATAGGTGCGTTTATTATTCCGTATATGTGCGTTTATAATCCGCAGATGCTCATGGTAAATGCAAGCCCATTAAGCGTAATTTACATTGCAGTAACAGCACTTATTGGTATGTTTGGAATTAGTATTGCACTTGAAGGCTACGGTTTGAATTTTACAGGATTTTTCCACGGCAACAAAAATAAAGCACTTGCTATATGTTCAGACATTTTTGAACGCCTTCTTTTTGCAGGTGCGGGCTTACTATGTGTTCTCCCGGAATCAAAAACTGATATAATTGGTCTTTCATTAATGGCAGTTCTTCTTGTTTACCAGGGAATAATGAGAAAAGTTCGAAAAACTGCTTTTGCTGAACAGGCGTAAATAAACTTAAATAAATTTGAATAGAATTATTCTATAAATCAAGAGAAACGGCACTTCTTTTTGCCAGAATCCTTCGTATATTTATTATTGTAAGAAAAGCAAAATAAATAGCGGAGGATTTTTTTTATGGATAATTTTACATTTTACAGCCCAACAAAATTTGTATTTGGAAAAGACACAGAATCGCAGGCAGGAAATTTAATACACGAATTTGGCGGAAAAAAGGTTCTTCTTCATTTTGGTGGAAAATCTGCTGAAAAATCAGGATTGCTCGGACGTGTACGCGAATCTTTAAAAGCAGCCGGTCTAGAATTTGTAGAACTTGGTGGTGTTCACCCTAACCCGCTTGATGATCTTGTTTACGAAGGAATAGATTTGTGCCACAAAAATGACGTTGATTTTATTCTGGCAGTTGGAGGCGGTTCTGTAATCGACAGTGCAAAAGCAATTGCAATGGGTGTTTGTTATGACGGCGATTTCTGGGATTTTTACAGCTACACTGCAACACCTAAAAAAGCCCTTCCAGTTGCAACAATTCTTACGATTGCAGCAGCAGGTTCAGAAGGTTCTCCAGACACAGTAATTACTAAAAAAAACGGAATGATTAAACGCGGCTTTGGAAACGATATGCTCAGACCAAAGTTTTCCATTTTGAATCCAGCCCTTACACAAACTCTTCCACCTTACCAGACAGCATGTGGAGCAACTGATATTATGGCTCACGTTTGCGAACGTTATTTTACAAACACAAAAAATGTAGAAACTACAGACCGTTTGTGCGAAGCTGAACTTTTGGCAATGATTCACGAAACTCCAAAAGTAATTGCAAATCCAGATGATTACGAAGCTCGTGCAAACATTATGTGGGCCGGAATGGTTGCTCACAATAATATTGTTGGTGTTGGCCGCGACCAGGATTGGAACAGCCACGGAATTGAACATGAATTAAGCGGTCTTTATGATTGCGCTCATGGTGCAGGTCTTGCAGTAATTATGCCAGCCTGGATGGAATTTGTTTACAAACATGATGTTATGCGTTTTTGCCAGTGGGCTACACGTGTCTGGGGTTGTAAGATGGATTTTGCAAATCCAGAAGCAACAGCTCGTGAAGGAATCCGCCGCTTTAGAGAGTTTTTGCATAGCATTGGTATGCCAATTAATTTTTCTGAACTTGGTGCAAAAGAAGAAGACATTCCAACTTTGGTAAAGAAGTTTGGACTTCCAGAAGGCGGAAGAACAGGCGGCTTTGTAAAATTGTCATCAGATGACATTGCAGAAATTTATAAGATTGCGGCTAAAGCAAGTTTGTAGTTTTTTGGAGAAATTATGAAAGCATTATTTATAGGTGGAACCGGCACAATCAGTATGGCAATTTCAAAATTGCTGCTGGAACAAGGCTGGGACCTCTATCTTATAAACCGCGGAAACCGCAATAGCGATGAACGTCTGAAAGGCGCACATTTTATTACTGTTGATATAAACGACGAAACGGCAACGGCAGAAAAATTAGCAGGAATGCAATTCGATGTTGCGTGCGATTTTATCGGCTTTGTTCCATCCCAACTCGAACGCGACTACCGTCTTTTAAAAGGTAAAGTCCACCAGTTTATGTACATAAGTTCTGCATCAGCTTACCAAAAGCCTTGTTCAAATTATGTAATAAGCGAAAAAACTCCGCTTGCAAATCCGTATTGGGAATATTCACGCAACAAAATTGCCTGCGAAGACTATTTAATGAAGCTTTACCGCGAAGAAAATTTCCCGGTAACAATAATCCGTCCAAGCCACACTTACGATGAACGTTCTGTTCCGCTTGGAGTTCACGGAGAAAAAGGAAGTTTTCAGGTTGTAAAACGCATAAAAGAAGGAAAACCAGTAATTATTCACGGAGATGGAACAAGTCTTTGGACAATTACACATAATTCCGACTTTGCAAAAGGCTTTGTTGGCTTAATGGGGAACATTCACGCAATTGGAGAAGCAGTTCAAATTACAAGTGACGAAAGCGTAACCTGGAATCAGATTTACAAGTGCATTGCAGATTCACTCGGCGTTGAACTAAAACCAGTTTATGTTTCTTCGTGGTACCTTGCAAATCATGCAGAATATGAACCTGGAAAGTCTTACGATTTTACAGGAAGCTTAATCGGCGACAAGGCAAATTCTGTTGTTTTTGATTGCAGTAAATTAAAATCACTTGTTCCAGATTTTGTTGCAACAAAACGTGCCGATCAGGGAATCCGCGAAACAATTGAATATGTAATGAGCCACAGTGAATACCAGGTAGAAGACCCGGATTTTGATAAGTGGTGCGACAAGATTATTGAAAAATTAAAATAGATTGTCTGGCAAGCCGGGGAATCTGCAAGGAGAAAATTCATGGTAGATGTAAAAGGAAAATGGGCGCTTGTAACAGGTGCAAATAGAGGAATTGGATATAGAATTGCAAAATTTATGGCTAGTAAAGGCTGTAATCTTATTTTACACAGCCGATCGCTTGAACACACGGCAAAAGTTCTTGAAGAAGTTCGTGCTATGGGAGTTGAAGCATACGATATTGCCGCAGAATTAAGCGACCTTTCTCAGGTAGAAGCAATGATGAACGAAATTGAAAAACGCGGAAAACCAGTTGATATTTTGTTCAATGATGCCGCAGTTCAAATTGCATACCGAGTTGATTATTACAAAACTCCGGCCGAAGATTACGAAAAAAGCTTTGTAATCAACACAATTGCACCAATGATGCTCTGCTACCGCTTTATTCCAAAAATGATTGAACGCGGATGGGGCCGAGTAATCAACACAACAAGCGGAATCCGTAACGAACCGGAACAGGCAGGCTACAGCGCAAGTAAAGCCGCTTTAGACAAAGTAACCGCCGACCTTGCAGGAAAACTTGACGGAACCGATGTTTGCATAAACCTTACAGACCCGGGCTGGTGCAGAACAGACTTAGGCGGTCCAAACGCTCCAAATGATCCTGATAGTGTAATTCCTGGCATTGTTGTAGGCGCATTTATAGACGACAAAAAAAGCGGAAGAAATCTTGGTGCACAGGCATTTGTGGGAATGAGTCTTGAAGATGCTGTAAAAAAAGCTGGAGAGTTTCCGCAGTTGTTTAAGTAAGAGACTGTCCGGTCAAGCCGGACAATGACAGAGAGACTTTGTCATTGCCGTGCGTGATTTGTTGACATTGCCGTGCGTGATTTGTTGACATTGCCGTGCGTGACACGGCAATGTCTTTTTATTCTAAATCCCCAACAATCTCACCAAAGTCTTTCCATTTACTTTCATTGTAAGCGGCAACAGCTTCAGCCTTTACATGAATCACAGGCTTTTTCCCAAAGATATATGCACCAAGTGTTGGAGGCTTAAGCGGCTTTACATAAGCATCCGTAATCTTTGGGCAACTCCAGAATACTCCATGACTCATGGTTGTAACTGTAGATGCAATAGTAACTTTTTCTAAGGACGAACAGGAACCAAAACAATCTCTACAAAGTTTAATAACACCTTCTGGAATTTCAACTTTTTTTAAGCCTGTATTACAAAAGGCCTGACGACCAATTTCAGTAACAGAAGAAGGAAGAATTACACTGTTAAGCTTTGAACATCTTGCAAAGGCATATTCACCAATTTTATTGTCCGAAACAGCAG
>JAILCM010000047.1 GCA_024680155.1 Treponema sp. | reverse complement strand
GGCTGCATACACCGAAAAACTTCCTGTATAACAGAATAAATTAAGCACACGTTTTTTACTGCTTGTATCACGGACTGTAGCTCTAAGAGGGCGGTGATCAAAGAAAAGTCCTGTATCAAGGTAGCTGGTAAGGTCTAGACGAAAAAGTTGTCCCTGTTCCATGACGATGCCGGTGATTGGGGAGGTTGACGGGGCAAGCCCGACAATGACACTTTTGTCTTGTTCGACAATGACATTGTCATCTTCGGGCTTGTCACGGAAATCTTTTACACTGAATTTCTGATATTGCTCATTATTCTTGTGGCTTTTGTGTCCGCGCGATTTTTTTATAATATGCGATTTATCAATTCCAAGAATTTTACTTGCAGAATCAGCCATTGCATCCAACCAAGCTGCTTCTTCATCATCAGATTTTTCGTAAGGACGTTCGTACAAATAAATAACTGCAAAAGTCCTTTCTTTAATTTCCGCTTCTACACTCGGGTCGTTTGCACTAAGTCTTGCATTCTGATTACTTAAAAAACGTGCCGCTTCAAGAATAGAATCAATTCCGTCTGGTAAAAATTCATACAAATCAAGGGAAACTGGAACTTCCGGAATGTCGCGGTCGTAAAGTCTATAGCTTGAAACTCTATTTTTTCGCATTTGTTTACGAAGTTCTTTATATTTTTTTTTGAGTCGATTTGAAAAAAGTTCTGCCTGGTAAGATGTTTTGTCTGTCTTGTTAAAATCAGTGTTGCTGTTGCTAATTGAATTATTCATGTGGCAAGTATAGCATAACTATGATATAATTTACATAGATTTATACATCACCTAGATGCAATTTCACTATATGCAATTTGGAGAAGTTATGAAAAAATTTTTCTCAATCTTTTTAACAATTATTTTTGCTGTTTGTCTTTATTGTACGCTTGTTCTTTCGGTTGTTCGTTCAACTGTAAATGCTTCTGCTTTGTCAGATTTTGCTAAGAATGCCTTAAAGCCTGTTTCTAAAGTTCAGGAAATTCATAATGACGGTTTATTTTATCCAGGCGAAGCGCAAATTATTCTTTCGGCTTATGATGATTTTGATTTTAGTGATTTAGATTTGTCTGATTTGTCTAATCTTGATTTAAATACTATCGTTAATTCGTATTTAAAAACTTATGATGTTGATGTTGACGCTGAATTTGTTAGTGAAATTTTAAAATCACCGGAAACTCAGCAATTTATTGAAAAATATGTTGATGAAATTGTTTCGTATGCAACAGGTGAAAAAGAAACTCTTGAAATTGATGCAGATGATGTAATCAGCGTTGTAAATAATGCAATCGACATTTACGAAAAAGAAACCGGCGAAACTGTTGACAGAACTGGTCTTGAAGAAAATATCCGCGATGGAGTTGACCAGACTGTTACAGAAATGTCTGATGCAATTGAATCTGTTCGTGAAGATAACGAACTTATTTTCCTTGCAATAAAAGTTTGTCAGTTCTTTCTTTCTCCGTTGTTCTTTGCATATTGCATTGGCATTTGTGTAATTCTTGCTGTTGTGATTTTTGTAATTAATTTGAATCTTTTTACATGGTTTAAATATGTTTCAATTCCTTCTATTGTAGATGGTGCTTTGATGTTTTTACCAGGAGTTTCGGCTGGAATAGTTTTTCCGAGTGTAATGCATTTTCTTGTAAGAGAATTTAATTTGCCTGGTGGAATTTCTGAAGGAATTTTATCTGTTGTTCAAAAAGTATTTAATATAATGAAAATCGAAGGTGCAGTTTGTATTATTATTGGTGTTGCTTTGTGCATTTTTGGATTTTCGCTTGGAAAGAAAACTGAAGAAGCTGAAACTCAAGAAACTCAGGAATTGTCAGAATAATTCTAAAATTTTGTTCTGATTTTACCTGGATTTTAGCCTTGTGTTCCCATTATTCAAAAAAAACATTATAATATAATCTCGAAAAATTGCATTTATCCCACGGCCTGTGTGTACGTGCGGTAAAAATATATATGCGTTAGCGCTGGGAACGCCCAGCGAAAAGGAT
>JAILCM010000023.1 GCA_024680155.1 Treponema sp. | reverse complement strand
TTAATATCCATTGCGATAAAATCTGGACGGAGTTCTTCGTTATCCAAAAAAGTGCGGATTTTAGCTGGTAAAAGTCCGTTTGTATCAATTTTTACTTTGTAGCCAAGTTCCTTTGCCTTTTTTATAATAAGCGGAGTGTATTGATTAATCGTTGGTTCACCACCGCTGATTACAATTCCAGAAAGAATTCCCTGCCTTTTTTGCAAATGGTCAAAAAGTTCCTGTACGGTGTTCAAATCATCTTCAGAGGAATTTTGTTCTACAAGTCCAATGTTATAACAGTATGGACAGCGTAAATTACAGCCCTTTAGAAAAAAAGAACCTGCAACACGTCCGGGAAAATCTACGAGTGTAGTTTTTACAAGTACGCCTGCAGGTTTATTAAGCGGTAAATCCGCCATTTTTTATGCTGTTACTTTTACTTTGTCGAATACAGCTTCCAGTTCTTCTACATTGTGGCAGCGGGCTGTTTCAATTCCTGCCTCGTTATAGAAAATTACTGTTGGTGAAGCAAAAACGCCTTTTTTAGCAGCTTCTGCAAGACCTTCGTCTGTATCAACATCAATTGAACGTCCTGCCATATCCATTCCTGCCATAAAATCTTTTACAGGAGGACAGTTAGGGCATGTTTTTCTTGTGTACATTTCGTATGTTACAGCTTCTGTATCAAGAACAGGATTTGCAGTTGTAACCTTAGCTGCTGGTGCATCACCAAATGCACAGTCTGTATCAGCGGCAGTAATGTCGTATTCCTTGCTTGCTTCGAGAGTGAACATCTTTCTGTGGTCAAATTCGTCTCTCTTACCTTTATTCCAATGCTTTACGGCTCTGTAATAGCCAACGATTCTGGCATACACTTCAGTTTCTGTTCCGTGAACATCCTGTAATGCTGCCTTTGTCTCAGCAATTTCCTTTTCAACTTCTGCAAGTGTTCTTGTAGCTTCCATAATTTTTCTTCCTCCCTAATTTGTAATAATTACAATTTTATATTCATTATTACTACACTAAATATAGTGTAGTTTTTATTATTTGTCAATGTGATTGGCACTAAATATTTCGGTACAACCTGATTTTTTCTTTAGCCAAATAAACTTAATTCAGTTCATTTGGCTTATTTTGAACCTTTTTAACCTATTTTGAAGCGGCCAGAATCTTTTCTTTTTCTGCTTCAAGTTCCTTAAGCTTCTGTTTAAGAGCCTTTTCTTTTTCAGCCTTACACTTAGGACATTCAAACTGCTCGCCGGTAATATAACCGTGAATCTTACAGATTGAATAGGTTGGTGAAACTGTAAAGAACGGAATTCTGTATTTATGAGAAATTGTTCTTACAAGGTCAGCGCAAGCCTTCCAGTCTTTTAGTGCTTCTCCCATGTAAACGTGGAACATTGTACCGCCGGTATATTTTGTCTGCAAAGCTTCCTGATGATCGAGTGCTTCAAATACATCTGCTGTGTAATCAACTGGCAGCTGAGAAGAGTTTGTATAGAACGGTTCTCTTGTTCCGCTTGTAATAATATCTGGGAACTGTTCCTTATCATGGCGTGCAAGACGGTAAGAAGTTGATTCAGCTGGAGTTGCTTCAAGATTGAACAAATCTCCTGTTTCTTCCTGATAATCCTGCATCTTTTCGCGCATATGAGAAAGAACTTTTTCTGCAAATGCTTTTCCTTTTGCAGTAGAAATGTCTACACCAAGGAAATTCAGGCAGCATTCATTCATACCGCACAAACCGATTGTGTTAAAGTGGTTTGTAAGAGTTTTAAGGTAACGTCTTGTATATGGGAAAAGTCCGCCGTCATAAAGTTTCTGAATAACCTTACGTTTTGTACAAAGGCTTTCTTTTGCAAGTTCCATAAGATAATCAAGGCGCTTAAAGAATTCTTCTTCGTTGCGAGCAAGGTATGCAATCTGTGGAAGGTTGATTGTAACAACACCGATTGAACCTGTAAATTCATCAGCACCAAAAAGACCACCACCACGACGGCGAAGTTCACGCTTATCAAGCTGGAGACGGCAGCACATAGAACGAACGTCACTTGGGTTAAGGTCAGAATTAACAAAGTTCTGGAAGTTTGGTGTTCCGTACTGAGCTGTCATTGTAAACAAAAGTTTTGCATTTTCTGAATTCCAGTCAAAATCTTTTGTGATATTGTAAGTTGGAATAGGGTAGGCAAAACCACGACCGTTTGCATCACCTTCAATCATCAGTTCAATGAATACTTTGTTAATCATATCCATTTCTTTCTGGCAGTCACCGTAAGTAAAATCCTGTTCTTTTCCGCCAACAATTGCTTTTTTGTTTTTAAGGTCATCAGGACATACCCAGTCAAGAGTGATGTTTGTAAATGGAGCCTGTGAACCCCAGCGGCTTGGAGTATTTACACCATAGATGTAACTCTGAATGCACTGACGAACCTGTTTTTCTGTAAGTTTGTCTGTACGGATGAACGGTGCAAGGTATGTATCAAATGAAGAGAATGCCTGTGCTCCTGCCCATTCGTTCTGCATAATTCCCAGAAAGTTTACAATCTGATTTACGAGTGTAGAAAGGTGAGTTGCAGGAGTTGATGTAATTTTATCTGGAACTCCACCAAGTCCTTCTACGATAAGCTGACGCAATGACCATCCTGCACAGTAACCGCTGAACATAGAAAGGTCGTGAATATGGAATGCACAGCTTTTGTGAGCTTCTGCAATTTCTTTTGAATAGATGTTATTCAACCAATAGTTTGCAGTGATTGTTCCTGAGTTATGAAGAATCAATCCACCAAGAGAAAAGTTTACATTTGCGTTTTCGTTTACACGCCAGTCGCTCTGTCCAAGGTAGCCGTCCATGGTTTTGTTAATATCAACCATAAGATTTTTAGCATCGCGAACAGCTTCGTGGCGGGCACGGTAAAGAATGTAAGCTTTTGCAATTTCAACTTCTTTCTGTTCAATCAGAACACTTTCTACAATATCCTGAATTTCTTCGATGGCAGGAATTGAGTGAGCGCGATTTCCTGCAAGCTGAAGTCTGAGTTTTTCTTCAACTAAATCAGTTAATGCAGCAGCTCTGTCCGGATCCTTGTGCTTTTCTACAGCCTCAATTGCTTTGCCAATGGCTTTTTCAATTTTTGTGCGGTCATAGTCGGCAATTTCACCCGAACGTTTTACTACGGATTTTAAAAATCCTTTTGTTTCGCTGTCTGAACTGGAACCTAAAAAACTTCTCCATTCAGGAAAGATAGACTGGTCACTCATTGGTTTTTCCCCTCTTTTCTATATTTTTTACTTCATTAATAAATTCTTCTAAGTTTTCAAAGTGTCTGTATACCGATGCAAAACGGATATAGGCACATTTGTCTATGTTGTACAGTTTTTCAAGTACAATATCACCAAGTTCTGTAGTGGTGATTTCACGGTTTTCTTTTCCGCGTTTGATTGCTATTTCTTCTATTTCAAGGGCAATCTGTTCTACAGTGTTTATTGAAACCGGACGTTTTTCCAGCGCTCGTTCAATTCCACGTTCAAGTTTTTCGCGGTCAAAAGGTTCGCGTCTTTCATCTTTTTTTACAACCATGAACGGTTTTTCGGAAATTGTTTCGTAACTTGTAAATCTGTAACCACAGGCAAGGCATTCTCGTCTTCTTCTGATGCTTTCTCCATTTGCCATTGAACGTGATTCGAGTACTTTGTCTTCTAAATTTCCACAATAAGGGCAGCGCATAATAACCTTTTTTTACTTGCTAGTGAATAGCGTTCTTTTTAGTGTTTAATATATAATATAACACTAGATATTGTGTATACAAGGGGGAATTCAAAAATTTATCAAAAATTTTTTAAACTATTTTGCTTGACAAAAAAAAAATTTGTGCTTGGTCTCGAAATTTTTGAAAATGCTCTTGACTTTAAAATGAATTTCAAATTCTAATTCGGAAACTTAATTTTAATTACATATCATTTTAGTAGGGTATTGACTAAAATTTAATATTGCTTATTATAGATTTAATTTTATTTTTTTGAGAGGTACTTTATGAAAAAAGTAAATGTATTGTTTGCCGTTGCTTCTGCTTTGCTTTTGCTTGCTGGTTGTAATGGAAAAAAGAATTCGAATGTAATCACTGTTGGCGCAACTCCAGAGCCACACGCAGAAATGCTTAACCTTATTGCTTCTGATTTGGCAGAACAGGGATTCACACTTAAAGTAAAGGAATTTACAGATTATGTAACTCCAAATGAAGCTGTAGAAGCTGGCGAAATTGATGCTAACTTCTTCCAGCACATTCCTTATATGGATTCATTTAATAAGGAACGCGGTTACCATCTTGTAAATGCAGGTGGAGTTCATGTTGAACCATTGGCTCTTTATTCAAAAAAATACACATCTTTGTCTGCTTTGCCAGAAGGTGCAGTAATTGCAATTCCAAATGACCCTACAAACGAAGGTCGTGCACTTCTTCTTCTTCAGTCAGCTGGTCTTATTAAATTGAGCGCTACTGCTGGTCTTGAAGCTGTTCCTGCCGATATTACAGAAAACTCTAAAAAACTTAAGTTCCAGGAAATTGAAGCTGCTTCTTTGCCACGTGTACTTGTTGATACAGATGCTGCCGTAATCAATGGAAACTATGCAATTCCTGCTGGTCTTACAGCTAATAAGGACGGACTTTTTGTAGAAGGTGCTGATTCTCCTTATGTAAACATTATTGCTGTAAAAGAGGGTCACCAGAACGATGCAGCTGTAAAAGCTCTTGTAAAAGCAATCACAAGCCAGAAAATTAAGGATTTTGTTGCTAAACGCTATCCAAACGGCGAAGTTGTAACAGTATTCTAATTTAGATTTTAAGTTGAAGTTGCGGATGGGTGAAAAAAACTGTCTGAAACGTAAAAAAGGCTGCCTAATAGAAAAATTATTCTAAGCGGGCGGCCTTTTTTATAAATAAGTGTTTAGTAAGCGGTAACAATATACGTTAATTGTTTTGTATCATTTAAAAAATCTTGAACCGCAATACCAAATGTTGCTTTTCCTTTAGAGAACATCGCTTCACCAAGTAAAATCAGTTCTGAATTAGGGTAAACGTCGGAACTTGTATATTTTTTCTTTCCCGAAACATAAATCTTGTTGTTTTCCTGACTGATTGTATCGTACGAAATTTGATCTACAGTAACACCGTTCATTGTAAGATTTGTTTTATACGGAACAATTACAGCATCTCTTTTTGCATAAACGCGGTACATTCCAGACGGAAAGAATTTTGTATCGTTTAAATTAAAAAATTGACCTTCTTTATTTTGAATCATAATTTTTGTAATTGCAGGTGCAGTTTCGTTTTCAAGGCGATTCATTAAAACTTTTGGATTAAGCGCAGAACTTTTTTTAGAATCAAGAATCTGGAATTCAAGACTGCTGTGAACTTCCTGCCAGCCCGTATTTCCTGTAGAACCAAGTTTTTGTCCTTTTGGAACTGAAGTTTCTGTTTTTTCAAGAGATTCATCATCAAGATTTGCGTAAACACTTATAAGATTGTCGTTATGTGCAATTATTACGCTTGTACCAAGTGCGGTTGGAAAAAAATCACCTTCGTCTTCGTTGGAATGCATTGTAAGTAAAAGATGCCCGTTTTCTACATTGTAAACTTCTGCCGGATCAGAAAAAATCATAGAAGGACTTAAAAGCCCGCCCTTATTCTGCGCAAAATCAGAACTTATAGAACCTTCGTTTAATTCTGTTTGCGGCCAGTCAAAAGCAGAAAGTGCGGAAATAAAAAATGTAATTGCAGTAATTGCAGCAAAAATCTTTTTCATATTAATCCTCCCGTAAAAAGTCCCCAAAAATCAGTCTCGTTTATTTGTTTCGTCTATCTGTCTCGTTTATTAATCTCGTTCAATGGAAATTTTAGAAATTGTAGAATCTTTTCCTACATAAAGCGCTTCGTTGTAAGTTTCTATAAATGCGTTGTTTGCGCTGAACGTGAACGAACCTTCAAGAACGTTCGTTTTTTCTATCAGATAAACTGTGTATTCATTTTGAGCTTTTCCAAGAAGAAAAATCAGATTTTCGGATTCTTCCACAGAAATTATCTGTTTGTTCATTTTTACAGAATAAGCTTTGTCTTTTTCAAAATCGTAAATGCCAAGTTTTGTGCCGCAATCATAAAGAACGCGTTTTCCATCCTGTGTAAAATAAACCTGGGTTCTTCGTGTAAGGTCAGATTCCAAAAATTCGTGATAAATGATTTTTGACTTGTTGTTTTCGTTTTTAGCAATTACAAATCTCTGCTGTTCCTGTCCCGAAACTGATGCAATGTATTGTCCGTCGTTAGAAACTGCAATTCCAATTATAATAGGGTAGTTGCTTCCTGCAGGTTCATAAGTCATAATAACTGAACTCGATTCGTTTTCAAAAAGTTTGATTTTTCCGTCTGCAAATCCTACGGCTGTAAAATCTTTTGTACTTTGGAACGCTGTGATTGGAAAAATGCCTTCATAAAGCCAAAGTTGATTACCTTCTGTGTCGTATTTTGCAAAAGAACTTCCGCCGGTTAGAAAAACAAAAAGATTGCCGTTTTCAAAAAATGGAAATCCGGATGCCTGAATTTTTGCATGAAGTTCGCCGTTTTTTTCGTAAATAGGAATTTCTGTTCCTGAAGTATTGTAAAGTGAATAATAGGAATCTGAAACGGCTGCTTTTGAAGGATACGGTTTTGCATACAAAAGTTTGCCGTCTTCCGAAAAATATCCCGCAGTTTGATTAAGCTTGAACGGAATTGCAGTTGCTTCCGGGGCTTCTTCGGTTTTTGCAGTTGTGTCAATTTTCCATACTGGCGTAAAACTGTATTCTTTTGCCAGTGGTTTTGCCGCAAGAATTATATATAAAACGATAAATATTATTGAAAGTATTATTGCAAGAGAATTGCTTTTTTTTGTTTTCATGATGAATTTATGTTAACTCATTAAGGCTTAAAAATCAATCAGACGGGTGGGAATGTATACGGAGTTTTGTTTGTAAGTGGAGTTTTCAAAAACTTGACAAGATAGTGTAAAATATGCAAAATATTCTAAGATTTTCAATATAATTTCATGTAATTTTTTATGGAGCAAAAAATGGAAGACGATATTCTGACTATAGAAGAAGTTGCAAAATATCTTAGAGTTTCGGATAGAACTGTTTATGATTGGGCACAGAAAGGTGAAATTCCTGCCGGAAAAATCGGAACTGTATGGCGTTTTAAAAAGTCAGAAATTGAACATTGGGTAAATGAACGTCTTTCTTCAGATAAAAATAAATCTGGTGAAGATGAAATTCAGATTAGAAATATTCTTTCGCCTGATAGAGTTGTATTTATTAACCAGAGAACTAAACACGACGCTTTGATTCAGCTTTCTGAAGTTCTTGCTTCGGCTCCACAAATTAAAAATAAAACAGAACTTACAGAACAGATTCTTAAACGCGAAGAATTGATGTCTACTGCAATTGGCCGTGGAATTGCAATTCCTCATGTTCGTCTTCTTTCTGTAACTGACCTTGTAATGGCAATTGGTGTTTGTAAAAAGCCTATTGAAGATTTTGAACCAATTGATGATCAGCCGGTAAGACTTTTGTTCATGATTGCAGCCGCTTACAACCAGCATACATATTATCTTAAAACAATTTCCAACTTTACGGCTTTGTTCAAGAACGAAGAACTTATTCAGTCAATTCTTGAAGCAAAAACCGAAGACGAAATTTATTCAATTCTTACAAAGCGCTAGATTTAAAGGGTAATCCCCAAAAAGGTCGCCTTTTTACGGCAGATAGACTGGGATCCATTTTTCTCTGTCTGCCATATCCTGCGCAATCATTCCCCAGGTTACTTTTGCAGTAGTTTCTCCCATTAAAAGTTCCATATCTGTGTTTTCAGGAATGTATTTTTGTCCAGGAGCATCAATCTGAACCGCCGCCATTGCATGGGAATATTCACGCGAAATTAAAAGAACCGCTTCTAACCCCAAAGAACGCATACAGGCACAAACAAGCATACTGCGACTATCACAATCATTGCCGGCACCACAAATTGCTGCTGGAAGAGAGGTAAAATCAGCTTCGTCAGGTGTAGAATTTTTTCTTGAATAATCAAAATCCTGCACCCACGAAAGAAGTTTTTGCGCAATGTAGAGATTTTTGTCTGCGGCACCAGCTTTTTCAGCTTCTGTACCAAGACGTTCAAGAATATCAGCGATACAAGGTTCAATTCTTCCGTAATTATCGCGGTAAATCAGACGGTAATAGCGCTGCCATGCTTCTTTCCAAAGTTTGTGGGTGGCATAAAGCTTAAACACCGAAAATTCCAAATCAATTTCAAATTTTGCAGCTTCTTCGGCGATTTTATCTATACTCGTGTTCACTTTTGTACCCGCAACATTCAGCTGGATTTTCTTTTTTCCTTCATCTGGGTAAGCGTAACTAACAATCATTCCAGATGTATTGTAAAAATTCTGGTCAATGCAAAGTGAATTTAAAAGCGAAATCATAAACTGATTGCATCCATCTTTTATATTTTCAGGCGCGTAAGTCAAAAGAATAAGATAAAATCCTTTTGCAGAAGGCAGTTCACAAGCTGTAGACCAACCAGCGTAAGGTGCATCAAGTGTCATAGAAAATTCAGAAATTGCACATTCCGATTCGTTCCAATTAAAAACCGCTATTTCTTTTTGTGCATTAAGTTTATCAAGATTTTGCGAAAGGACTTCTGCCGGCAACATGTTTCCGTCTGTATTTTCTGCTGTATTTGCCGATGTATTTGCATTTGCCTGTACAATTTTCATCAAAAAATGAACGGGAATGTTCGGGTGCGAAAAAAGATAGCTCATGCCGTCTTCCGAATAATCTTCAATTTCAAAACCTTCGGGAATATCAAGAGAAAATCCAAAATCAGGGTCGCTTATAATTTCTGCGTTGAGTGTTGCTGCAGAAAAAACAAAAATAATAGAGAGAAGGGCAAAAATCTTTTTAAGTCTTGTCATTTTAAAACACCTCGTTTATATTATTTCGGATGAATTCTGTTCAGGTTTTATATGAGAATGACGAACTGCTTGTAATTAATAAACCATCCGGGCTTGCGGTGCAGGGTGGTGAAGGAGTTTCTCATTCTTTAGATAAAGATTTTTCTCTTGAATTAGGTTACAAAATCTATCTTGTTCACAGGCTGGATAAAGATACTGCCGGTTTGATGATTGTTGCAAAATCTCCGTATGCCGCCGCAAAATGGACTAAATTGATTGGTTCTAAGGAAGTTCGCAAGGAATATGTGGCTGTGTGCTGCGGTTCTTTGGCTCCAGAAAAAGGCGTGATTGAAGATTCAGTTGTTCAGCATGGAGTTACAAAAAAGGCAAAAACGCTTTATTCTGTTGAAAAAAAATGTGATGTTGATATGGGCGCGGAAAATGATGGCTCGGGCGGAAAAATTGGAACAGGCGCGGGCGGAAGTTCAGATTCAAAACTCACTCTTTCGTGGCTTAGGCTAAAACTTGAAACCGGCCGAATGCATCAGATAAGAATCCATCTTTCTAAAAACGGTTGCCCGATTGCCGGTGACGAACAGCACGGAAACTTTAAATTAAACAAAATCCTGCGAAAAAAGCTTGGAATCAAAAAACTTCTTCTTGCTTCTGTAAAATTAATCCTTCCTCTTGATGGTAAACAAAAAACTTTTGAAATTGATTTGCCAGAATATATGAACTTTGATTTTGAAAATTGATATCCATAATAAAAAAATGCGCGGTATCAATTCTACTACTTCACTCTTATTAAATAATGCGTTATAATTTTGCATAAAATTCTCCCGAATTTAAGGGAAAAAATAAGAGGTAGAAAATGGCTGTTAATGAAAAATTGCAGACTGTAAGACACAGCTGCGCACACGTTATGGCAGAAGCTATTTTAAAGCTTTACCCGGGTACAAAAATTGCAATTGGTCCCGCTATTGATAACGGATTTTACTATGATTTTGACTTTCCAAAGGACACCAAATTTACCGAAACCGATTTTCCCGCTGTAGAAAAAGAAATGAGAAAAATCCTTGCCGGTAACCACGAATTTGTTCGCAAGGAAGTTTCAAAAGAAGAAGCTCTCAAACTTTTTAAAGATGAACCATACAAGCTTGAACTCATAAACGATCTTCCGTCAGATGCTGTAATTTCAACTTACGAACAGGACGGATATCTTGATTTGTGCCGTGGACCACATGTTGCTTCAACAAAAGAAATCAACGGACAGGCCTTCAAACTTGACAAAGTTGCAGGTGCTTACTGGCGCGGAGATTCAAACCGTCCAATGCTTACCCGTATTTACGCACTTTGTTTTGAAAAGCCAAATGATTTAAAAGATTATCTTGCAATGCTCTCAGAAGCAGAAAAACGCGATCATCGTAAACTTGGACAGGAAATGGATTTGTTCCACCTTGATCCGGAAGACCCAGGTCAGATTTTCTGGCATCCAAACGGATGGACAATTTACACAGTAATGCAGGATTATATGCGCAAAATGGTACGCCGCGACGGATATCAGGAAATTAACACTCCTGCAATCATGCCACGTACTTTGTGGGAACGTTCTGGACACTGGGGACACTACCAGCAGAATATGTTCATTACAGAGTCTGAAAAACGCATGTTCGCAATTAAACCAATGAACTGCCCTGGAGCTTTGGAAGTTTTCAAGAGCCGCCAGCGTTCTTATAAAGATTTACCGCTTCGTCTTTCTGAATTTGGACACGATGTTCGTAATGAAGCAAGCGGAACTTTGCATGGTGTAATGCGTGTTCGCGGATTTGTTCAGGATGACGCACATATTCTTTGTACAGAAGAACAGATTGGTGCAGAAGTTGCAAGATTCTGTAAACTTTTGAAAGCAGTTTATCATGATTTTGGATTTGATGATTTGGTTGTAAAATTTTCAACAATGCCGGAAGATCACGTTGGTGATTTGGCAACATGGGAACGCGCAGAAAAAGCTTTGGCAGACGCTTGTACAGAAGCAGGACTTACTTACGAGATTCAGCCAGGTGAAGGTGCTTTCTACGGTCCAAAACTTGAATTTAAACTTTATGACTGCATCGGTCGTGAATGGCAGTGTGGTACAATTCAGGTTGACTACCAGCTTCCATCTGCAGAACGTCTTGACGCAACTTATATTGGAGCAGATAACCAGAAACATCACCCAGTTATGCTTCACCGTGCAATTTTGGGTTCTTTTGAACGCTTCCTTGGTATTCTTATTGAAAACTTTGCCGGAGCCTTCCCAACCTGGCTTGCATTTGAACAGGCTGCAATTGTTCCAGTTACAAATGATTTTGATGACTATGCAAAGAAAGTTTACGACGCTTTGATTGCAGAAGACATTCGTGCAAATGCATACCTTTCTACAGAAAATATGCGTAACAAGATTAAGACAATTACAAAGGAACACAAAACTCCTTATATCTTAATTGTTGGTGAAAACGAACAGAAAGAAGGTACGGTAACAGTAAGATTCCGCCAGTCAAGCGGTCTTGAACAGAAAACAATGAAAATTGAAGAATTCATTGCTTATGTTCAGAAAAAGAATGCAGAGAAGGGAACTACGATATAAGAGATTGTAAGGCTTGATACGGGAATTTAGAACGGCACTTCAAAAATGAGGTGCCGTTTTTTTTATAGACAGAATATAAGAAAGGCTATCCGTATTAGAAGTTTTTTTTGTGCTTCTATGTGGATAGCCTTAATTTTTTTATCTGAAATATCGCGAGTTAGACTCTTGTGTTACTATTTAATATCTCTTGGATCATAGTAGATACGAAGGAATATGTCATCACCACCAGTTTCAGTTGTAATATTATTGCCGTTTCCACTAGAAGACATAGTCCATTCGTTTAAGGCTTTTAAAGATGCTGATGAATAACCAACACTAGAATTGTAAACTACGACTTCCTTAATTGGATATGCTTTTTCTCCTGTTGTTCCTTCTCTGTTTTGTGTCCAGGAATTGAATATAACACGGTAGCCATCATCTTCATATTTTTTTTTCTTATTTCCTGTACGATAATTTCCGTGATTATTATTATCGATGCGTGACATTTCTGTCCATTGATTTGCAGTTACTTGAGAATTTCTGAATCTAACGTTTTCTGTACTTTTATCGCTTTCAGAAGAATTTCCTATTACACCTTTCAAGGCTTCATTAATGTTTGTTGTATATTCTATTACAAGATAAGCATAGTCAGCACCTTTTATTCCTTTAAGAAGGTCACATCTGCCAACATCTTGTCCAGAGGCGGCATTTTCTCCAGCTATAGAAAAATTATAATTTGAGCCAGTATAGCTTAATACTCTGTTACGAATGTCGGTAAAATTGCCTGGTGCATTGTTTCCATATACAATAGCTCTAACACTCTTTACCCATTTGTGAGTCTGTCTTGCAGCAAGGCTTGAAGCATTCTTTTCAAGAAGTTCGTGGTATTTGTTTCTGATTTCTGTTTGTCTTGCCGGATCATCAGCGTAAACCCAGATACCGGTAACTTCATCTTCAAGCTGAATTGTTTTTTGAGAATCTACCAAAGTCCATGTAGAAGAGTCTTTGATGTTATCAGACCATTTATTCCAAGCATAAATTGCTGAATCAAGAGAACCACCAACTGCAACTCCATTTCCACCGTATGCTTTACCGCTAATTCTTGTCTGACTTGAATTAAACATTTGCTTTATTTCATCACTTACTGCGGCACTTGCACCGGCACTGAATGCACCCTGGTAACTTGCTTTTACGGCTGCTTCAATAGTTTCTATTGTTTTTGATGATGAATTAGTGTACTGGTAGGTCAAAAGGAATCGGCCACCAATGTATGTATCAAGAAGAATATGTGTACCAAAAAGCTCAAAGACTTTTTCTGGAGAATAAGATGAATCATTAATAATAGTCTTAAAGTTATCTGTAAGATGTGTTTTAATTACATCCTTTGTTTTGTCTGTATTATCAATGTATTCGCGTGCATATCTGAATAAAGAAGTTCCAGAAGCAAAAACTGTCTCTTCTGAGAACTGTTCATCTTTTCCAAATCCTACTTCAATACTTCCGCTAAAGCCTGCATATCCACCTTCAACACCAACAGAAACATTGAATTTCTTTTGGAATTCCTGAATTGACGTATCAATTGCGAATGATGAGGTTGCATCAATTGGTCTTTCATCAAGTTTAGGAATAAAGTCTTCATTAAATTCAATAACAGGATCTTTTAAAGCTTCTCCACCACAGAAGAACTCTCCGTTTACAGAATCATAACCGCGACCAATGTAACCATATTTTATAAGCTGGATAACGGTAACAATTTTTGACCACGGATTAAGAGATTCAACAATAACACCTTTTTTGTTCTTTCCGCGGGCAACAAGTTTAATGTTATAATCGCCTGGTTCAAGAGCACGAATTGTATATGTATTTTCAGTCTTATCAAGATTATCAACAAACAAATTAGAGCGATAAATTGCAACACCGGCAAATGCTTCATCTGTAGGATTATCCCATGTGAAGGTTACGCTTTTATCGTTAGCTTTATATTTAACATTTGTAAGTTCGCCAAAATAATCAGTTTCATTAACTTCGTCGAGTTTTATTCTCTGCTGTATAAAATTTTGAGAATCAACTTCAACACCTTCTGCATTTTTTCCACGAGCAACAAACTTAAATGAATAGGTTGTTCCATTTTCAAGAGTATCAATTGTTATTGTGTTTTCTGGAGCATCAATTGTAGCGTAAACTTCTTCACCCTGGTAAATAATTACACCGGTAAATTTATCGTCTGTTGGATTTGTCCAACTGAAGGTTACACTTGCGTTTCCTGGTTGATAATATAGATTAGAAATCTTTCCTGTATAGTTTTTATTGTTATTAATACTTACAGTTTTTGTCCAAGGATTAAGGGTATCAACAATAATGCCTTTTGAATTTTTTCCGCGAGCAACAAGCTTAAATGTATAATCACCATTTTCAAGGTTAGAAACTTTATATACACTCTTTGTATTTTCAATATCGTCAACCTTTGTATCTCCGCGATAAATTGCAACACCGGCAAAAGCTTCGTCTGTAGGATTTTCCCAGGTAAAGGTTACGCTGTCTACATCTACTGTATAGGTGATGTTTTTAAGTTCACCAAAATAATCAGTTTCATTAACTTCAGCAATTTTTATTCTTTTTTGAACAAAATTGAGGGAATCAACTTCTACGCCATCGGCATTTTTTCCGCGTGCAACAAATTTAAAGGCATAAGTCTGGCCACTTTCGAGAGTATCAATAATTATTTTGTTTTCTGGAGCATCAACGGTTTCATAAATTTCATCTCCAAGGTAAACAATAACACCTGTAAAATTATCGTCTGTTGGATTGTCCCAAGTAAAGAAGATGGCACCGTTTCCGCTTGTGTATTGAAGATTGGAAATTTTTCCAACATAGGTTTTGTCTGTGCTAGATTTATCAAGTGTAATAACTTTGAAAGTTGGATTTTTTCCATCTTTTATAGAGCCGTCTGATTCTATACCTTTTGGAAATAATGTAAAGGTGTAGGATTGTCCATTTTCAAGATTATTTATGGTTGCAGAAGTTTCTTCTGGATCTGAATCATAAACAGGAAGAGTGTCGCTGTCTTTATAAATTCTTACACCTGCAAATTGTTCGTCGGTTGGATTTGTCCAGTTAATGACAACACACTTATTTGAAGGATTGAATGTTACATTTGAAAGTGTTCCTGTATAAGTTCCGATTGACAGTTTTTTTATAAGCGTGTCAACTACAGAATCTTCTTCTGTGTCGGTAAATTTTCCTAATAAACTAGTCAGGTCTTTACAACTAGTTGCAGAAAAAATTAAGCTGCAAGATAATAAAAACGCAGCTAAAAACTTTTTTACGAATTCTAGTTTTTTCATAAGATTACTCCTTTTTTTATTTAAATCTTAATAATACAGTATCGCATAAAAATCTGAAAAAAAACTGAAATTTTTTAGTATAGAGAATTCAGATTCAGAAAAGATTTAAATATTTTAATAAATTTTCAAAATTTGTGTTTTTACCACTTGATTAACTTTTTATTTTTGTATATATTATTACTCATGCAACGGGCAATAGCGCAGCTGGTAGCGCGTCTGGTTTGGGACCAGGATGTCGGGGGTTCAAATCCCTCTTGCCCGACTTTTTTAAATACATTGTATGAAAATACAAAATCTCACGAAAAATGCATAGAGCAAGTTTTGGTAAATATAAAATATCAAAACTTGCTTTTTGTTTTTACGGTGTAGAGTTGTAATGTGGCTGGAATAATTATATGGAGTTGTTTTTATGCTTTTATACCACGGTAGCAATGTAGAAGTTTCAAACCCTAAAATATTAGAATCAGACAGACGTCTTGATTTTGGTAAAGGATTTTATCTTACTTCCAGTTATAAGCAGGCAAAACGATGGGCTGAATTAACTGTAAAAAGACGTGGTACAGGAAAAGAAATTGTTTCAGTATTTGAGTTTGATAACTCTAATACTTCAGATTTAAATATTCTTCGTTTTACACAGGCTCAAAAAGAATGGCTTGAATATGTTACTATGAACCGTAAGAATCAGACTATTCCAAGTGATAATTATGATGTTGTTATTGGGCCTGTAGCAAACGACAGAACAATGCCTGTTATAAGTCTTTATTTTGCAGGAATCTATGATATTGAGGAAACGATAAAAAGGCTGATGCCGCAAAAATTATGCGACCAATATACATTTAGAACCGATAAGTCTATAAAAAAAATCAGATTTCTGGAGGTAAAATAAATGGAAAAAGAAATGCCATATATTCTTCAGTTTTATGATAATGAGGTTTCTTTGCTTATAAGTAATAAATATGGATATTCAATTATGGATTCCTTCAGGAAGTTTGTATTTTCAAAGACCTATCAGATGCTTTGTAATCCTGAACTTGAAATGTGGGAATTCAGTCCTTCGGGAATTTTTGATATCTGGGAAGCTGAACTTGTTACAGGAGAACCTCGTAATTCTTTGTATTTAAGGAGAGATTAAATGACAAAGGAAATGGAGTTTTTTACGTTCCTTATGGAACAGTACGCTCGATATAAAAATACAACTGCTGATAAAGTTCTTCGACAGCTTGATGAATTAAAACTGACAGATTACGTTTTCAATATGTATGAAATGTATCATGTTGAAGCTTTGGAAAATGCTTATAAAGATATAGATAATCTTATTGAATCTAAGCTTGTAAGGGTATAGCTTGCATTAAAAAAATCAATTGACAATTATTAAATTATTTTTGCACTGGTTTCGATTTCGCCGCCTTTTTGGATTCTGTCGGTAAGTACATCTAGAATTTCAATTTCAACTTTTGTAAGCTGGCCTAAGTTACGCTGGCTTTTTATTTCGCAATGAATAAAATTATCTGTAACGGCGTGATAAACGTATTCAATTTGTTTTGTTACTAAAGAATTTTGGCGACGCGATGTTTCTAAAACTGCGGAATATTTTTTTCCAATAATGCTTTTTATGTATTTTATTTTATTTTCAACTGCAAAAGCCGTAAGCTCAGCTTCTCGTTCGCCCGAAATGCTTTGAGGAACTTTATTTTTCATAATTGCAGCGACAGTTCCTGGACGTTCTGAATACGGAAAGGCGTGTACCCATGTAAAATTACAGATACGGCAAAGTTCCATTGTTTCCTTAAAATCTTCATCAGTTTCACCAGGAAAGCCGGTAATAATGTCACACGCAATAAACGGATTATTTTTTACAGAACGGATTTTCTTGCAAGCTTCAGCTACGTCTTGGGCTGTATAAAGTCTGTTCATTGCTTTTAAAATCTTATTGCTTCCGCTTTGAACCGAAAGATGAAAATGCGGCTGAACTCTTTCATCACTAATTGCTTCACAAAAATCTTCGTCAACAAGTTCCGGGTAAAGACTCGAAATTCTGAATTTTATAGTCTTTGTATTCGCAAGCATAAGTTTTAGCAGGGCAGGGAATCTAATTTCTTTGCCTTCATATTCATTTTTATATTGACCAAGATTTACACTTGTAATTACAACTTCCGCCTGGCCGGCACGTTCAAGTTCACGAACACGCAAAAGTGCAGTTTCAACCGGAATTGAAACACTGTGTCCCCGCGCAATATGAATTGCACAGAACGAACAATTATTATTGCATCCATCCTGAATTTTAAGTGAAGCACGTGAATGTGCAATAAAAGAACTTGTAGAAAGCTTAAAAGAATTCTCCGGGAAATCCTTTTTTAGAACAGGAATAGCAAGCAGTTCATCGCAAATTTTTTCTGCAAAATAAACCGGATCCCATCCAAAAATTGAATTATAATCCTTTAAAATCTTTGGAAGTTTTTCTAATCTGCTTTTAATCTGTCCTGGAATTACGCAAATCCTTCTGTCAATTTTGCTGATTTCTTTTGCCGCAAGCTGAGCATAACAACCGGTAACAACAACCACGCTATCCGGGAACTTTTGCAGCATCAAACGAATAATTCGCCTTGCTTTTTGTTCAGCTTTTTGAGTAACAGTACAAGTGTTTATAATGCAAATTGAAGTATTACTTTCGATTAAAGATTTTGAAGTCACACTTTCCATGCTTACTTCATAACCTTCATCAATAAAGAGTTTTGCAATAGATTCGCTTTCTATCTGATTAAGACGGCAACCAAGGGTTTCTATTCTTATTTTATACACGTTATGCGGTTTCCAAATTCCTGCTTAGCGCTGGATTTTTTTGTTTACGTTCTCTCTACCTTTTGCAGCTGCTACAGAAGACGGATTAAGCATAAGGGCTTCATCATAGGCGTTCAAAGCTTCGTAATAATTTCCGGCCATTTCTCTTGCATAACCAAGTCTTACCCACCATTTATCAGATGTAGGCTCTTTTTTTACAGCAGAAGAAAAAGCTATATCCGCATGCTGATAACGTTCCTGCAAAATAAAAATCTCACCCATATAATAGTAAGCAACACCAACGCGAGGAGCACTTTCTGGAGCACGTGCAACATAAGTCTGGAACTGTTCCATTGCAGCGGCATTTTTTCCCTGATAAAAACGTGCTTCTCCAGAAGCTTCGATCAAGCGCCAGTCATACGGACTTATTGCAAGACCTTCTGCTGCTCTCTGCTCAGCTTCGGCATACTGTTTATTACTGATTAAAGACCAGCACAAAACTACATAAGATTCAATTCTATTCGGGTTTTCTTTAAGTTCCTGCTCACAAACCTGAATTGCTTCTTTGTCGCGGCCATTATTATGAAGAACAAGTGCATCCTGTTTAGTCTGAGCAAAAACAGAATTCAAAAGTGTAGAAATCAAAAATACAAAAACAAGATTTTTTTTATTTACTTTCATTTTTCAACATCACACATTTTCCAGAAAATTCACTGCCCGGTTCAAGGACAACCTTTTTTGTAGTAACATCGCCATCCAAAGCACCACTCGCAGTAACATAAACAAGATTTTCTCCATATACATCACCGCGAACTTTACCACGAACAAGAACTCTAGCCGCATTAATATCAGCATTTACAACAGCACAAGAATCTATTACAACGTCACTTTCAGTTTCTATTTTTCCATTTATATTGCCGCGTACCATAACAGGCTTGCGCATTTTTATATTTCCGGTAAAAACAATGTCCTTTTCAACAATAGTAGCAAAGGTTTCGTCTTCAATATCGAAAAAATCCGAATCTTTTACATCAAACATACTATGATTTTAACGGTAAACCCCAAATCGGTCAATAATAATAGCCTTTTCGTAGTATTGATTTTATAATGCTGAACTTCGCCTCTTTGTATCTTTTTTGTCTTTGTATTATACTACACACATGATTAAAGCAGAAATTACAGATAAAGAACTTAATTCACACTTGGATTCAATTGAAGAAGATAAACTTCGCATTTTTACTATGGCAGACGGACGTGTTCGTGGTGCACTTTTTCATGGAACTCGTTTTGTAAATCAGCTTCGTGCCCAGCATAATCTTGGAATTCTGGAAACATATATTTTGGGACAGGCTAGTCTTTGTTCGGCTCTTACAATTCCTATGATGAAGGATATGGAACATACATTAATCCGTTTTGAAGGTTGTGGTAGTGCAGACGGTTATTCTGTTGAAGCTGATTCAACCGGCTATGTACGCGGCTATCTTTTAAAGCCTCAAATTCCTCTGGAAAAGCCTCTTGAAAACTGGGATTTAAAGCCTTTTTTAGGAGCCGGCAACCTTACTTTTTCTCGTATTCACAAGGATGATAAATTTCCGCAGAGTTCTACAGTTGATGTTGACGGCGAAAATATTGCCCGTGATTTTGCAACTTATTTTGCACAGTCTGAACAGATAAATACAGCATTTAATTCAAGTATTCAGTTTGATAAAAAGGGCAGAGTGATTGGAGCTGCTTCAATGTACATTCAAATTATGCCAAAAACTGGTGGAACTGCAAAAGTTGGTTCACAGGTAGACAGTCATGCCGAAGAATCTGATGATGATGAAAAATTGCTCCAGAAAGTTGAAAATGCCTTCCGCGCATGCCCAAGCCTTGGTCTTTTGTACAGCGAAAAACAGGTTGATTCCGAAGATATAATTTTAGGCCTTTTCCGCGAATTCAATCCTGTAATCACGATGAAGCGCGACATTACTTTTGATTGTCCTTGCAATAAAGAGTATTACATCCAGCACATAAAGGCACTTCCTGCCGCCCAGTTAGAAGATATCCGCAAAAACGGCCCCGATCCGCTGGAAATAGTCTGCGGCAACTGCGGAAGCGTTTACCAAATAAACGTATCTGAAATTGGGTAGAAAGTAATATTGAAAAGACTGTTGTAAAAAAATGGTGTGCGGGAACGGTTCGTGGGGTTATTCGCAACGAAGTTTCTAGCGAAAACACTCTTTTTGTGGTGCCGCGAAGCGGCAGTAAATAGTTCCTATGCCACAAAAAGCGTGTAGCGCAATATTGCGCGTGGCAAAGACCGTTAGTTTAATTTTTTACCGTTAGTTGGTACTGTCTTTGCCTGCAGTTTGCTACGCAAACTGCGCTTGGCGTAATTTAAAGTATTCACCTTTTTTTGCCATGAGTTCTGCAGGGCTGCCGCTTTCTACTATGCCGCCTTTATCTATTACAAAAATGCGGTCGGCATTCTGAATTGTAGAAAGGCGATGAGCGATTACGAAGCTTGTGCGTCCCTTAAGCATGCTTGCAATTCCTTTCTGAACAAGTAGCTCTGTTTTTGTGTCGATGCTGCTCGTTGCCTCGTCCAGAATCAGAATGCGAGGATTACTCAGCATGGTACGCGCAAAGGCAACAAGCTGCCTCTGTCCGTTGCTCAGTTCTCCACCGCGGGCTGTTAGCTTTGTGTCATAACCGTCCGGCAGTTCGCGGATAAAATCATCTGCGTGAACGGCGCGGCTGGCAGCCAGCATTTCTTCATCACTCGCATCCAGCTTGCCATACATAATATTTTCACGGATTGTGCCGCTGAAAATATAGTTGTCCTGTGTCATAATTCCCATCTGGGTGCGCAGGCTTGCAAGCTCTACATTACGAATGTCTTTTCCGTCAATCAGGATGGCCCCGTCCTTAATATCATAAAAACGGCTCACCAGATTAACTACCGTAGATTTACCAGCACCCGTAGGTCCTACAAGAGCAATTGTTTCGCCCTGGGTCACAGAGAAATCAACATTTTTAAGAACATCTACATCTTCTTTATAACCGAAGGTAACGCCCTTAAAGTCAACATTTCCCTTGATTGCAGGCATCTGCTCTGCATCCTCGCGGCTGGTAACCACCGGCTGCTTATCAATAATTTCAAAAATACGCTCAGCACCGCTGGCTGCATTAATAAACTGGTTGTAAAAATTACTCAGGTTCAGAATAGGCTGCCAGAACATTCCGACGTAGCTTCCAAAGGCAATGTAAGT
>JAILCM010000284.1 GCA_024680155.1 Treponema sp. | reverse complement strand
TTTCGCTTTCAGTTTCTGCGGCAACATTATCATAATAATCAACAATGCTCACAAGATTTTTCTATAAGATTTTCGTTATCCATACGGCTGTGAGATAGATTTACAGAAATTGGATAAAGAGGCTTTCCTTGTTTTTGTAGTTCCAGCGGATTAAAGCTTCAGCACCCTTAATATGATTGCTTTTTATATCAAATTTTGTCTGACGGAACTTTAAGATAAGCTTCCAGATGATTCCAGTTATAATTTCCGGTGATTGAATCTATAAAGGCTGTTTTATAAAGTGCTTCTTTTTCGAACTTTGTTAAATCATCATTCATGACATGAATTGCTCTGTCGTTATAAAGCTTCCATTCATATAAAAGCCGGCCTTTTTTTTAAGACCGGCTTGAATTTTTTAGTAATTGTGGTTTACATCATTTATAAGTTTTAGTTTATCTTACGCTATACAGCAAATCACCGTAGCTTGGGAATGGCCAGAGTTCTTTTGGAGTAATAACTTCAAGTTCATCGGCAACGACTCGGAGTTCTCCCATAGCGGCAAATACACTTTCGCGGTAGAAAGTTGCAATTTTGCCAGAATCTGCACCATTTGAACCCAATTCTTTAGCATCAAGAACAGCTTTTTCAAGAGCAGCAGTCTTTTTGTAGATTGAAGAGGTGAGTGATGAAACTTTTTTGAGCATTTCGCTTTCGTAAGTTGTATCAGCTTCGCCGGCTGCCTTTTTCAAACCGATTGTGCTTGCAAGTGTTGTAGCGTATTTGCTGGCTGTAGGAAGAATATCTTTCTTTGCCATTTCGAGCATTGTTTCAGCTTCGATGTTGATAATCTTTGAATAGTTTTCGTTGTGGATTTCGTAGCGGCTTTCAAGTTCAACCTTACTGTAAACACCGAATTTTTCAAATACTTTAACGTTCTTTTCATCAAGGATGTGTGGAAGAGCTTCTGGTGTAGACTTGAGGTTGTAAAGTCCACGCTTTTCAGCTTCCTTAACCCATGAATCATCGTAACCGTTTCCGTTGAAAATGATTCGTTTGTGTTCTTTAATAGTTTTAAGGATGAGATCATGCAAATCGCCCTTGAAATCTTTTGACTTTTCAAGAATATCTGCAAACTGGCTCAATTCTTCTGCAACTACAGTGTTTAAGAATACGTTTGCACATGCAATTGATTCATTTGAACCAAGCATACGGAATTCAAATTTGTTTCCAGTAAATGCGAATGGAGAAGTGCGGTTACGGTCTGTTGTATCTTTGTTGAAAT
This sequence comes from Treponema sp., assembly GCA_024680155.1. Lineage (GTDB taxonomy): Bacteria > Spirochaetota > Spirochaetia > Treponematales > Treponemataceae > Treponema_D. The sequence continues at coordinate 12,550 of JAILCM010000284.1, read as the reverse complement.
CAGGAAGAACAGTAACACCAATCTGCATCTTTTCTTTTTCGTGTTTTCCGTATGGAACGCCTTTTTCGATGCTGTCGAGGATAGCGCTAAGTTCATCTCCAAGGAAGATAGAAATGATTGCTGGAGGCGCCTCGTTTGCTCCAAGACGGTGATCGTTTCCGGCAGAAGCAACAGAAATACGGAGCAAATCCTGATATTCATCAACTGCTTTAATGATTGCACACAAGAACAAGAGGAACTGTGCATTCTGGTCTGGTGTAGCACCTGGGTCGAGGAGGTTTTTACCGGTGTTTGTACTGATTGACCAGTTGTTATGTTTACCGCTTCCATTTACACCGGCAAATGGTTTTTCGTGAAGAAGACAAACCATTCCGTGTTTAGCGGCAACTTTACGCATCATTTCCATTGTAAGCTGGTTGTGGTCGCAGGCAATGTTTGTTGTAGAGAAGATTGGAGCCAGTTCGTGCTGAGCTGGAGCAACTTCGTTATGTTCAGTCTTTGCTAAAATTCCAAGTTTCCAGAGTTCACGGTTTAAATCTTTCATAAATGCCTGAACGCGTGGTTTAATCATACCAAAGTAGTGATCTTCAAGTTCCTGACCTTTTGGAGCTTTTGCACCGTAAAGTGTGCGTCCTGTGTAAATAAGGTCTTCACGTTTATTGTAAACTTCGCGGTCAACCAGGAAATATTCCTGTTCTGGTCCTACTGTAGTTTTTACAGAAGTAACACCTTCGTTCCCTTCGAACATTTTCAAAACGCGAACAGCCTGTTTGCTGATTGCCTGCATAGAACGGAGCAATGGAGTCTTTTTATCCAAAGCTTCACCAGTATATGAACAGAATGCAGTTGGAATACAAAGTGTACCGTCTTTAATAAATGCATAAGAAGTTGGATCCCATGCAGTATATCCGCGGGCTTCGAAAGTTGCACGAATACCACCACTTGGGAAAGAAGAAGCATCAGGTTCACCCTGAACAAGCTCTTTACCGCTGAATTCCATAATAACTTTACCACCGTCAATTGGTGTAATAAAGCTGTCGTGTTTTTCTGCAGTAATTCCTGTTAAAGGCTGGAACCAGTGCGTAAAATGAGTTGCTCCTTTTTCAACAGCCCAATCTTTCATTGCATTTGCAACAACAGTGGCAACCGAAGAGTCAAGTTTTTCGCCGCCTTCAATAGTTTTCATCAGCTGTTTGTAAGTTTCCTTAGGCAGCCGAGCCTTCATAACCGTTTCATTAAAAACGTTTTCGCCAAAAATAGGTGTAACTTCGTCCATAAATTTTCCTCACATATATATAAAAAAACGCCACGTATACAACTTCTCTCTTTTCACACGAGTTTGTAAGCGAATATATGAGCGTTCAAACTCGGTAGTGAGCGAAGCGAACGTAGCGTCTTTGCCGATTTAGTTTGTCTGGACATGCCAACGGCAGCCAGAATGTTTAAAAACAAAAAAGGTCGCAGAAATACCATTTCTGCGACCTCATTGTCGTTTGTTAGTTACTTTATACAAGTTATAAAAAAAAATGTCAAGAAAAAATCTTACTTTTAAGTTTTTTTTTATTTCCCAAACACTTTTTTAATTCTCTCCACCGCTTCAATAGTTCTTTCTCGGCTGCCGAAACCGGTTAATCGCAGGTAGCCTTCGCCCATTTTGCCAAAGCCGCTGCCTGGGGTGCCTACTACGTTGCATTTTTCCAAAAGTTCGTCGAAGAATGACCAGCTGGTGTAGCCTTCTGGAATTTTCATCCAAACGTAAGGGGAATGTTCGCCACCAAAAGCTTTGAATCCGGCTGAGGTAACTCCTTTGTAAATAATGCGGGCATTTTCGCGGTAGAAATCAAGGTTTTCTTTGATTTGTTTCTGGCCTTCTTCGGAATAAACGGCTTCTGCGGCTTTTTGTGTAATATAAGAAACACCATTGAATTTTGTTGACTGACGGCGGAACCAGAGTTTGTTCAATTCAGTACCTTCAAAAACAAGGTCGTGTGGAACTACTGTGTAACCGCAGCGTAATCCTGTGAATCCGGCTGTTTTTGAGAATGAACGTAATTCAATTGCACAAGTTCTTGCACCTTCAATTTCGTAAATTGATTTTGGAATTACCGGGTCAGTAATAAATGCTTCGTAAGCTGAATCGTATAAAATCAGGCTTTTGTTTGCGTTTGCGTAATCAACCCATTTTTTAAGATAAGCTTTATCTGCAACGGTTCCAGTCGGATTATTCGGGAAGCACAAATAGATAATGTCTGGTGCTTTTTGTGAAGCGGCAGGAATTTCTGGTAAAAATCCGTTTTCTGCACTGCATGGCAAAATGATGATTTTATCTTTGCGTCCGTTCATGATGTTTGTATCTATATAAACCGGGTAAACCGGGTCGCAGATTGCAACTGTATTGTCGGTTGCAAAAATGTCGCCAATGTTTCCGCAGTCAGATTTTGCACCATCCGAAAGGAAGATTTCGTCAAGCTGCATTTTTATTCCGCGTTTTGTGTAATCCCATTCAAGAATTTTTTCGCGAACAAAATCATAACCTTGCTCTGGCGGATATCCGCGGAAAGTTTTTTCGTCTGCCATTTCATCAACAGCTTTGTGCATTGCATCAATTACTGCGGGGCAAATCGGGCGGGTAACATCACCAATTGAGATTTTAATAATATCTGCCTGTGGATGACTTGCGGCAAATTCACGAGTTTTTTTGTTTACTGTAGAAAAAAGATAGCTTTCTTCCAGGTCTAAAAAGTTTTTGTTAATTTTCATAGCAGTTTTATACTCCTTATAAAACTGATAAACGGGCATGTCAAGGCTTTAAGAGAAGCGTGCCTTGACGTGACCGTATATCAAGATAATTTTACCTCACCAGTGAATACCATCTCCGCTGGACCGGTCATAAAGACGCTGTCTTCAATTTTTCCGCTCCATTCAATTTCGAGGTCGCCACCTAAAAGATGAACGGTGATTTTTTCGCCTGCATCTACAAATCCATTTAAAATCGCGGCAACAACTGTGGCACAGGTTCCGGTTCCGCAGGCTAATGTTTCGCCGGTTCCACGTTCCCATACGCGCATCCAGATTGTACGTCGGTCTTCAACATAAGCAAATTCTGTGTTTGTGCGTTCCGGGAAAAAGGCATTGTTTTCAAAATAAGGACCAATTCCGCAAACGTCAAAATCTGCCGGCTTTTTATCTAAAAATACAACTGCATGTGGATTCCCCATAGAAACACAGGTGATTTTGTATTCTGTTCCTTGAACAACGAGCGGATGCATAACAACTTTAGAATCATCTTTTATAGCAACAGGAATTTTTTGTGCCTGCAAAATAGGGCAGCCCATATCTACACTAAGTTTTGTGATTTTGTCTCCACGTTCGCCGCTTTCAACTTTTAAATATTTTACGGCTCCCATAGATTCAACAGTGAATTCACGGTCTTTTGTATAACCTGCATCGTAAACAAATTTTCCAACACAACGAACACCGTTTCCGCACATCTGACTACGGCTTCCGTCTGCATTGTACATTACCATTTCAAATTCAGCAGTTTTTCCCTTTTTTATGATGATAATTCCGTCGCCGCCAATACCAAAATGTCTGTCCGAAAGTTTTATTGCAGCCTCTTTTTCACCTTCCGCGCCACCTGGAAACTCATGTTTTGTACAGTCAAAATAAATGTAATCGTTTCCGCAGCCGTGCATTTTTGTAAATTGCATTGTTCCTCCTTGCGCTGATGTTGTGCTTATGAAAAAATCTTCTTAAACAAAAAAAAGCCGTGGATACACCAAATAAAAAACTGATGTATACCACGGCTTCATTGTCGTTAGTTTGTTTTAACTTAATGCTGTGTCGTTTGTCAAGAGCACGTGATTTTTTTCATCCGATAGCTCTGATTCTTACAACCGTTCTGCAATGTCGTAAATCAGTTTTTCGGTTTTTTCCCATCCAAGGCAAGGGTCAGTAATTGATTTTCCATAAATGCCTTCACCAATTTTCTGAGAGCCGTCTTCAATATAGCTTTCAATCATAAATCCTTTTACAAGTTTTGCAACGCGTTCATTGTGGCGGCATGAATTCAAAACATCCATTACAATTCTTGGCTGTTCAAACGGATTCTTTTTTGAATTTGAATGATTTGTATCTATTATAACAGCCGGATTTTTAAGCTCCATTTCATCATAAGTGTCGCAAAGACGGATTAAATCTTCGTAGTGGTAATTTTGCTGATTGTTTCCGTGTTTGTTTGTGGAACCGCGTAAAATTGCATGGCAGTGAGCATTTCCTTCCGAATGAACTTCCCAACCGCGGTAAATAAATGTGTGAGGATGTTGTGCTGCAAGAATTGCATTCATCATAACTGCGTAGTCGCCGCTTGTAGGATTTTTCATTCCAACTGGAACTTCAATTCCGCTTGCTGTAAGTCTATGCTGCTGGTCTTCTACCGAACGCGCTCCCACTGCAACATAACCGAGTACATCATCAAGGTACTGATAATTTTCTGGATAAAGCATTTCATCTGCAAAAACAAAACCTGTCTGTTCAACGGCTTTCATGTGCAAATGACGACACGCAACAATTCCTTTGTATAAATCTGGCTTTTGACTAGGATCCGGCTGATGGAGCATTCCTTTGTAACCGGCTCCAGTTGTACGAGGCTTGTTTGTATAAATTCGCGGTACCATAAGAATTTTGTCTTTTACTCTTTCCTGTACCGGAATAAGGCGGCTCATATAATCAAGTACAGCATCTTCGCGGTCAGCAGAGCAAGGACCCAAAATCAAAAGCATACGGTTTAATCTGCCTTCAAAAACCGCTTTTACTTCTGCGCGTTTTTCTTCAACAATTTTGCTAACTTTTCCAGTAAGTGGAAACTGTTCCTTTACTTCGGCCGGAATTGCAAGCCTTCTTTCAAATTCCATATTCATTTTTCTATCTCCTAAAAAAAAGCGGCTCTACCCGGAAAGATAGAACCGCATTCATTTTATAAGCCACACTTTTTGCTTCTATACATTCCGCGCATAATTTAATTTGCCCCAATACCAATAGCTAAAGGCAAAAAATGAGAAGAATGTAAATGCATAAAAGATATTTGCTAAAATCATTGTACATAATTTAATGTTTATTTTTGTTTCTGTCAATAGATACAAGAGGTGCGGTATGTGCGTGATACAAGATTCGCGGTGTGCGTGTGGGGCTCTGTATTCGTCGTAGAGTCCGTGCATTCTTGACATAAAGCGGGGAAAAGTTTATAAATTGTAAAGATTAGAACAAAGGCGTTCATTCGATGTGATAATTCTGTTTTTGCGGAATTATCTGGTTGAGTGAGCGTCTTTTTTTTTAATGGATTTCTCACTTTCTTTGGAGAAAAAAATGAAAAGTGCTTTTTTAATTCTTGCGGATGGAACTTTTTTTGAAGGTAAGGCAATTGGTGCAGAAGGAACGACGATTGGTGAAACGGTTTTTACTACTGGAATGACCGGCTACGTCGAAACTTTGACTGATCCTAGTTATTTTGGGCAGATTGTTACGCAGACTTTTCCTTTGATTGGTAATTATGGTGTTATGCCGCAGGATTTTGAAAGCAAAAAAAGCTGGGTACGCGGTTATATCGTTCGGGAATTGTGTGACGGGCCTTCTAATTTCAGGTGCGAAGGAAGCCTTGATGAGTTTTTGAAAAAGCAGGGAATCGTTGGAATCTGTGGAATTGATACCCGTGCCCTTACAAAAAAATTGCGCGAAGCCGGTGTTATGAACGGAATGATTGTAACCGGTGAATGTCCAGAAATTACCGAAGAACTTCTTAATAAAATAAAAAGCTATAAAATTGAAAAAGCCGTAGAAAGTGTTCAGAGTGTAGGAGGGAAAAGCCTTCCCCTCGTTCGCACTCCGTTGCTCACTACCCCTTCTCCTAGGGGGACTCCCCCTAAAACCCCCGACCATAGCGTAGTTCTTTTTGACTTTGGAGCAAAAGCAAATATTCAGCGTGAACTTGAAAAACGCGGATGCCAGGTAACAGTAGTTCCATACGATACAACTGCTCAAAAAGTAATTGAACTTGCTCCGGACGGAGTTATGCTTAGTAATGGTCCCGGCGATCCTGCAGAAAATGTGAATATAATAGAAGAAATTCGCAAATTATGTGAATATGGTAAAATTCCTATTTTTGGAATTTGTCTTGGCCACCAGATGCTTGCTCTTGCGCGTGGAGCAACAACCAGCAAATTAAAATATGGTCACCGCGGCGGAAATCATCCTTGTAAAGATTTACAGACAGAACGAGTTTATATCACAAGTCAGAATCACGGATATGCAGTAGAAAGTTCAAGTTTGCCACCACAGGCTAAGCTTAGTTTTGTAAATGTGAACGACAACACTTGCGAAGGCGTTACCTATACCGATATTCCTGCATTTAGTGTTCAGTTCCATCCAGAAGCTTGCGGCGGTCCACACGATACAAACTTTTTGTTCGACAGATTCATTGAAATGATGAACTAGAAGAACTTTTTTTTCTAGCGGCAGCTCTGCAAATTTAGTCCATATCCACCGTATTAAAAAAAATTAAAAAATTTAAAAATTTTTCTTGACCTTCCACCAACTAGAACCTTTATAATTTGAGTTGTAAGTGATTAGAGGTGTGGCATGAAGATTTATCAGGTTGAAGAACTGGTTGGCATTACAAAGAAAAATATCCGCTTTTATGAAGATGAAGGGCTTTTGACCCCTGAACGCAATCCCGAAAACGGTTACCGCGAATATACTTTAAAAGATGTTCATCAGCTTGAAAAAATCAAACTTTTACGAAAATTGTCAGTTCCTATAGAAGAAATCAGACTTTTGCAAAACGGGCAGGTTAGTTTTTCTGAATGTATGGAAAAGCAGGTTGCAAGACTGGAGCAGGAACAAAAAAATGCAGCATTGATGATGGAACTTTGTAAAAAAATCGGTTCGGAAGTTGTTGATATAAAAGAATTGAATGCAACGGATTATCTTGAACCGATGAAAAATCTTGAAAAAGAAGGAACAAAATTTGTGGATATAACAAAGGAAGATATTAAGCGCAAAAATAAAACTGCAGCATTTGTGGCGGCAATCAGTTTTTGTGTTTTAATGCTGATGGTGGCAGGAGCTTTGATTTTTATGGCGCGCAAAGATTCAAAGTTTTTTGCACTTGCATTGGTAAGTTTTGTTGGGATTATTTGTGCTGTTGCTGGTACGGTAATCGTTTTAATTCAAAGAATAAAAGAAATAGAAGGAGGCGAGGAATATGCTGCTCGTAACTATTGATTCAATTCCGGGAAAACAGATTGAAGCTCTTGGAATGGTAAAGGGAACTATTGTTCAGTCAAAACATTTAGGCCGTGATTTTATGGCAAGCCTGAAAACGCTCGTTGGTGGCGAAATTGTGGGCTACACCGAAATGCTCACCGAAGCCCGCCAGATTGCAACCAAACGAATGGTAGATGAAGCAGAAAAACTTGGTGCCGATGCTATAGTTGGCGTAATGTACGGTTCTTCAGCCGTAATGCAAGGTGCAGCCGAAGTTGTTGCGTATGGAACGGCGGTGAAGATAAAAGAGTAGGAATTTGAAGAAAGATTGATGAAAGAATGAAAACCATGTTATACTTTTGTTATAAGATGCATGGAGCGTTTATGAAAAAATACATTCTTCTTCCAGTTTTTCTTACATTATGTGCCTTCCTCTTTTCCGAAACCTTAACTCTCAACGGCATAACCTATGCAATAAATGATTATTCCGATGAGTATTACAAAATAAAACGTGATATTCCAAAGGGGGAGGCTATTGTTTGTGGGCTTCCTACAAAAGAAAAAAATCTGGTAATTCCAGCAAAAGTTGAATATAAGGGAAATAAGTATTCTGTAAAAGAAATTTTGTATGCATGTGGAATTTCTATTTATGCTTATGGCATGGCTCAGAATCTGGAAACTGTAACTTTAGAAGAAGGAATTGAAATTCTTGGTGATTTTGCTTTTTTTAGTTGCAGAACTCTTAAAAAAATATATTTGCCCGCTTCTTGTACTCAAATTGGTTATAGGGCAATTCCAATTTTTGATTCTGGAGTAAGCCCTTCAGAAATGCGGCGGGCTTTAGAAGAAATAAATGTTGCTAAAGGAAATCCTCGTTTTTATTCAATTGATGGAATCTTGTACGACAAAAAAGAAAAATCGCTTTTAGCTCATCCTTATCAAAGTCCTGTTAAAGAATTAATTATCCCGGAAGGTATAGAAAAAATTGAAGGCTTTTTGGGCGGAAGTGGAATTGTTCAAAAAGTCGTTTTTCCATCAACGTTAAAAGAAATGGCGAACACTGGAAGTTATTTTTTTAATGGATGCCAGAATCCTCCGGAAATTGCTCTTCCAACTGCGTTAAGACTGAATTATGGTGAAAATTTTTTTACGGCATTTGGTGCTTCGGTTATTCCAGACCCGGATAGAGATTTTAAAGAATATATCTTAGGAAGTTACGGTAATAAACTTTCTCCACTCAATCTTTCGGAAGAAGATTTGGCTTATTTTCATAGTAACAGTTTTTATGAAGAAATTAATAACATCGATTTTGAAACCGCAAAAACTTTGTGCAATGAGTATCGTCAGGGAAAAATACAAAATCCTGCTGATATTTATAAAATTGCACTTATGTATAAAAATGGCATAATTTTTGAAAAAAGCGAACAAGCCTATTCAAATTATATAAAAAATATTGCAGGTAATAGAGTCGATTTTGCTCAGGCCTTCCTGGAAGCTGCTTTAATCTACAAAAAAGCAAAAGATAACTGGTATGCAAAACAATTTATAGAAAAAGCAATTAAACTTGATCAGCCAGAGGCATTGTATTATTACGGAAAATGGCTTTGTAATGGAGAGTCTGGTTTTAATCAGAATATAGAAAAAGGAAAAGAATATTTAAAGAAAGCGGAAGAACTCTATTTAGATAAAAAAATAGAATATATAAGGCAACAAGATGATGAAAATCTTATTATAAAAATCTGTAAGGAATTGTATGCACAAGGTGAACTTGAGTACGGTTATAAACTTGCACTGTATTATTTGTCTGGAGATCTGGCTATTCGTAAAGATTTGCAAAAGGCAAAAACTGTTTATGCAGAACTTTTACCGCTTCTTTTGGAAAAAATAAATCAGAATGATAAAAATGCCGCTCAATATAAGTTTTATCTTGGTGTTATTTATGCAGACGGTCTTGTTGTGGAACAAAATGCAAAAAAGGCATTGGAACTTTATTTAGAATCTGCAGATGCTGGCTATGGAACTGCTTTATTTCAGCTTGGATGTTATTATTATGAAGGAATTACTGTTGAAAAAGATTTACAAAAGGCAATTTCTTATTTTGAAAAAGCTGCTCTAGCCGGTGATTCAAATTCTATGAATTATCTTGGATTAATTTATTTTCAGGGTGCGGATGTTGAAAAAGATGATGTAAAGGCATTTGAATATTTTAAAAGGGCTGCAGAAAATGGAAGGGAAGTGTTAAAAGCAAATCTTGCTTATGTGTATGAAAATGGAATTGGAACAAAAAAAGATCCCGTTGCTGCCTTAAAGTATTATGAAAAAGCTGCCAACGAAGGAAATTTTACAGGTTTAAAAGAAGCTGCGAATTTATATTTGTATGGAAATGGTACAAAAAAAAATGTTCAAAAAGGTTTTGAGTATGCGCTTGATTTAGCTTTATTAGGTGATGCAGAGTTTCAGAGATCAGTTTCGTTTTGTTATAAGGATGGAAATGGCGTAAAAGCAGATGAAAAAATTGCGTTTGAATGGATGCAAAAATCAGCGGTGCAGGATGATTCCTTAAGTCTGTTCTTTTTAGGCACTCTAAATTTATTAGGAAAAGGAACTTCAGAAAATGTTGATAAGGCTCTTCAGTGTTTTGAAAAAGCTATTTCATTGGGAGATACGGAATCATATTATTTCCTTGGAAAAGTTTATTCAACAGATGCATATAATCACTATAATCTTACTAAAGCGGTAGAGTATTTTTCTAAAGGTGTTGAACATAATAAAAAAGACTGTAGCGATGAACTTAAAATCCTTCAAAAAGAAAAGCATTTTAATTTGTTACAGGCAAAGGCAGTGGCAATTTCCCCAGATGGAACCACTTTTGCTACAGGCTGGGATAATATACGGCTTTGGAATATGAAAACCGGCAAGCTAATTAAAAAATATGAACTGGAAAATCTTTCGAGCGTTTATTCAATTGATTACAGCAATGATGGAAAAACAATTGTAGTCGGTGGGTATTATAGAGGTATAAATATTATTGACCTAAAAACTGGAAAAATTCAGGCTTTTTACGGTGAAAATGTAGATGATGTTTTGTTTTCTAAAGATGGAAAATCTGTTTATGCTGGAATAAATTCTCCTTGTGCGGTAAAATTTAATGCTTCAAAGGGCGAAATTCTTACAACCTATAGAAATAGCCCTTATGAAGGATATTTGAATTGCAAGATTTTTATTTCTGATGATGAATCAAAACTTTTAACTGTAGCTGATACAGATCATGTTACAGTTTCTTTGTTTGATGAAAAATCTGGTACTTTGCAAAAAGAATTTACAAAAGAAGAATGTGGCTTTTTTGATAGTGTAGAAACTACGGTTCCAAATAAAGATTTTAGCAAATTGTATTATTCAAGCGAAAATAAAATCTTCATTTATGATATGCAATCCAATCAGTTAGAAAACTATTTTACAAGTAATTTAAATATCAAAGGCGGTATGATAAAACTTTTTCCAGACCAAACTACAGTTGGAATTGTAGAGGAAGATGGTTCTGATATTATATTGCTAGACACAAAAACAGGAAGCGCTTACATTTTGTACGGCCATTTTGATAAAATTCTTGATTTTACTGTAAGTGCGGATGGTAAAACTTTAGTTTCAGTTTCAAAAGATTGTTCCGTTCGTGTCTGGAATTTGGAAACTAAGAATTGCGAGTTTATTATTAACAAGTAGAGTTTTTTTATGTAACATGAGGAAGCTTTTGTTTAATCTGTATAAAAGTTCAAGAAACTCAAATCTACATAAAAATTCATATCTACTTCCCACGTTTTTGTAAAAGTGCTATATTATTTCAAGTCAATGGCGACATCGTTTCTTAGAAGCGGTGTCGTTTTTTTTTGGAGAAAACCATGCCACTAAACAAAAATATCCACAAAGTAATGATTATTGGTTCGGGGCCGATTGTAATTGGACAGGCTGCAGAATTTGATTATGCGGGAAATCAGGCTTGTAAAGCGTTAAAATCGCTTGGGCTTGAAGTTTGTCTTGTAAATTCAAATCCGGCTACTCTTATGACCGACAGTTATATGGCTGATGAAATTTACATGGAACCGCTTACTTTGCGAACTTTGGAGCGAATTATAGAAAAAGAAAAACCTGATTCTCTTCTTTCTACGCTTGGTGGGCAGACTGGACTTACTCTTAGTATGGAACTTGCAAAATCAGGATTTCTTGCTTCTCATAACGTTCAGCTGCTTGGTGCTCGTCCAGAAACAATTGATAAAGCTGAAGACCGCCAGATGTTCAAAGATACAATGGAAGCAATTTGTGAACCTTGTATTCCGTCTAAGGTTGTTACAACTTACGAAGATGCGGCGGCTTTTGTTCATGATGTTATTGGATTCCCTGCAATTATTCGTCCGGCATTTACTCTTGGTGGAACTGGCGGCGGAATTGTAAATAATGACCGCGAACTTGATGAAATTGCACATAATGGTTTACACCGTTCGCCGATTCATCAGATTCTGGTAGAAAAATGTATTAGCGGTTGGAAAGAAGTTGAATTTGAAGTTATGCGCGACAGCCACAAAAACGTAATTACAGTTTGTTCAATGGAAAACTTTGACCCTGTTGGCGTTCACACTGGAGATTCAATCGTAATTGCTCCAACGGTAACTCTTGCCGACAAAGAATATCAGATGTTGCGTTCTGCGGCATTAAACATAATTAGCGCTCTTGAAATTGAAGGCGGATGTAACTGTCAGTTTGCCTTGAATCCTGACAGTTTTGAATATGCAGTTATAGAAGTAAACCCTCGTGTTTCTCGTTCGTCGGCACTTGCAAGTAAAGCTACCGGTTACCCGATTGCAAAAGTTGCCGCTTTGATTGCAGTAGGATTTACTCTTGATGAAATTCCAAACTTTGTTACTAAAAAAACTAAGGCTTGCTTTGAACCTGTTTTAGATTACGTTGTTGTAAAAATGCCAAAGTTCCCGTTTGATAAATTTGTTTATGCGGCACGCAAACTTGGAACGCAGATGAAAGCTACCGGTGAAGTTATGGCAATCGGGCAGAATTTTGAAGAAGCAATTTTAAAAGCGGCTCGAGGACTTGAAGTTGGTGTAAAAGATTTGAATCTTCCGGCTTTTGAAAAAGAAGGCGATGCAAAAATTCGTGAACGTGTAGGGCAGTGTACCGACCAGAGAATTTTTGCAATCTACCAGGCTTTAAAACGTGGCTTAATGTCTGTAGAAGAAATTCACGAAATTACAAAAATTGATGAATGGTTTTTGTGGAAGCTTGA
>JAILCM010000215.1 GCA_024680155.1 Treponema sp. | reverse complement strand
TTTTATTTAAAAAGGCTACTGTTTAATGGTTTTCTCAAAACTCCCTTTTTAATGGGCTTTTTTTCACGTTTTTTAATAATTTTGTTACCTTTTGTGTTACATTTGCTATCCGAAGATGTCGTAAAGTATTTTTAAGGCTATTGTTATCAAAGTAATTGGAAAAAATAATGGTGCAAATAGCAGACAAATTATTTTTTGATGATTTTATTCGAATAATTCGCCCTGTTTTGAGGTATTTTCGGGGCCTTTTTTTCGACTTAAAAGGATTGAATCAACCTGTTTTTCAAGCTCTTTAGAGCGTTTTAAAGCCTCGTTTGAACGGTATTTAAAGTACTCTTTTTGCGCTTCTCGCATAGCGAAAACTATATCTGCAAATTCTCCTGTAGTCATTTATCACCCTTCCTCTAATATTTCAAATTTGAATGGCTTGATATTTCTACTCCATTTTTTTGAACCTTATCTGCTTCATAAATATGCTTTTTTATAAATCTATCTATACCTTTTCTATTACACCACGATATATCGCTATATAATGTATTACGGATCGTATCATAAGGATTAACCCAATAATGATGAATGAATAATTTCAGATATTTATTTTTCTGACGCTGATTCATTTAGTCAGCCTCCTCTATATTTGAAAGATGAATTGCATAAACCAGCTTATCTATTGCAAGGTCAGCATCTTAAAAAAAAGGCCGCGAACTCCCCACAAGTCCGCAGCCTAAATAGGTTGCCAAAGCAGCCTCGCTGAGTGGGGAATCCGGCGACGCTGTTCTGTATTAAAATCAGTGTATTTTAGAATGATTTTTTGTGATGAAAATTAGGCAGAAAATCAGAGGTCATTCAGAGAATAAAGAATCTTTTGTCCTGCGGTTTTGGCGCGGTTATGTTCGATTCTTGCGCCGTCGCTCTGTTTCCAATCTGGAAGAAATAGCACTGCCTCACATCTGCGCTGCATTGCTTCTGAAACAATCATATAATCTATCCAGGAAAACGCTTTGTATTCTACAAGCCATGCAGGATTCATAACGGAGTGTCCTTTTTTCTTCAGGACACGTTCTGCTTTTTTAAATTTCTTTTTGTAGTTTTTGTCGCCGGATATTTTTCCAGCTATATAGATTTTCAATTCTCTCTTCCTGTAAAAGCGGTTAAGGCTCTAGTACAGCCTTAACCTATTTTTTTTATAAGCCCATCAGGAGGAACGCTTATGCTTTTAGAATATATGTGAAATTGAGATAATGATTGAATCGAGGCAAAATAAAAGCCCCGGAAGTTCGGGGCTGTATCACTAGGCTGCATCTGCAGCATTCAGAATTTTTAATTTTTCTTTGTTGTTTAGTATTTCTTCTAGTTGGCCATTTGTTTCTTTTATCATTACAGGCCAGCCAAGATACAACTTCTTGTCAGCATTCGAATCAACTAAATAGATTTTGGAACCATTCCAATTTTCAAGGATTAATTTGCATGAGTCAAATTTGTATGAATATTTTAAGGTGTTAGCAAAATCTAAAACTTCATCCATTAGTTGCCTCCACGACATATTTTAGCACATTTTCATCTAATTGCAAGTTATCTACACGTAATATTTTAGGTTGATTATATTTTCCATCAAATATTATTTGTTCAAATAAATATGAAAAATCATCTTTATCAAAGATAGAACCTTCTTGAGGATCATAGAATAATAGTTTTCCTCTTTTAGTTCTCAAAACTGAAATAATATGTCCTCTTCCATTCGATTTCCAATTGAAGCTCATTACATATCTTTCTCCACGGTGTACAGTATTTTTTATATAATTTAATCCATCTTTCCATGTTGCAAAAACACTAATATTTGTAGAAGGGTTATCTTCTGGCCAAATAGGATGATGTCTGGTTTGAGGATCAATAAAAGCTCGCAATGGATTATTTGCAAGTCGCTTAAAGAATACGCTGTTGTCATCATAAGGTTTTGCCCTAACAGGAAATCCTTTCATTCTAGCTTCAAAGACAGCAACACATGTTTGACAATTCTCTTTATACATTCCTCCAAGGATATAAAATGGATTAGCATTGCCACCATCAGCTTCTTCAAAAGTCATTTCATCACCTTTGGCAATATTTCCAATTTTCTTAAGCTCTTTTATTGTTTTGTGTTTTATTGTTTCATCACCTGATCCATATACTCCATCAACTCCCAACGCAACCTTCGCGGCCTCAATCTTTTCCATTACTTCAAACTTTTCAGCAAGTCGTTTCATGTTATCTGTCATCTCCCACCATGAACCTCGATCAAGCGGATTACCACCGAACCCTTCCTGCACCTTGAACTTTGAAAGGCTCTTCATCGTTGGATTTTCAACCATGTTTCCGAGTTTTCCGACCTGAGATGGCCAGATGGCGCGGATAGAGGTTCTGCACTGGAAGTGGTATGGTGGAAATCCATATTTTTTCCAGAATGGATGATCTACTGAAATTATCATTCCATAGCCGCTTGCAGTGAGGAGATGGCGGCAGATTCTACTTGTTCTTCCGTCTTCTATGACCATCAGCTGATAAGCTGCGACATTTGAGTTTTCGTATTGCTGGAGCTTTCCGGCAATATATGCGCTTTGTGTATTAGTGCGG
>JAILCM010000161.1 GCA_024680155.1 Treponema sp. | reverse complement strand
CATTTTCACCGCTAGTTTGTATTTTCTTTTTCTGCTCTGCCCTAAAATCCCGCAAAACTTCGAGCATTTTAAAATGATTTAATTCGGGGGAAGCAATTTTTACGTAATCAGGCTTAATTTCCAAAAGTTCACGCATAGAGCGCACACCAAAAGGCGAACAGCAGAAAGCACAACATTTTGAATGAACATAATCAAGCATTTCTTTATAAAAAGACTGAGGAAGTTCAAGCTGGCGAAACCGTTCATACAAAGGAATATTGCCCGTCGGAAGTTTTACAAAGCCTGTTTTTGGATGCAAGATTTCATCAGCATAAACCCACTGGAACTTTATACAATCAGCCCCGGAATCACAAGCCACATCTACCATGGTACGAGCTTTTTCTACGGAACCTTCATGTGATGTTCCAATTTCAGCAATTATTAAAGACATTCCCCGCCCCCAGATTGTCGTATTAGTCTTTTAGCTTTGTAGCGGCATTTTCGGCTTTGTATTTATTCGTGTAAATCTCAACACTTTCTTCCGAAAGCCAACCAGGTTCAAACTTGTACCATTTTTTATTTTCAGAATCCACTGCAGTTGCAATAACCTGTAAAATATCACCTTTGCGGCAATGTCCGTTTGTAGCAGAATCCCAGGTAACATCAGCTTTATAAGAAACATAAGGAATAATTACCAGAGCCCAGTTAACGCCTGGAGCAAGTGCTAAAGGATTTGAATTATCAAAAACAATTGTTTCTTCTTTGCGGGAAGGACAAGAAACTAAAAACGCCATTACAAATACAAACAAACAGAAGAAATTCACTTTTTTTATTGCTGCAAAAAAAACATTCTTTTTCATTTGGCCAAAACTTCTTTTATTTTAATTTATTTTCCTGAATCGCCGTCATAACCGCAGGATAAAGTTTTAAATCTGAATCTACAAACTGGAAGTCTAGAATTTCTTCCGGCCTAACCCAGCGATATTCTGTATGTTCTGTTAATTTATATGGAATTTCTAAACCGTCGTGGGCAAGCTTTACATAATAAGCATCAACTGTACACGTATTTTCTTTATGAATAAAAGACGCAGAAGCAAGTTTTTTTACAGGAACAGCTTCTACACTAAATTCTTCCATCATTTCGCGTTTGATTGCAGTAGCGGCATCTTCACCCGGGTCAATTTTTCCACCAGGAAATTCCCAGTAACCGCCCATATCGCCAACATTCTGACGTTTTGCAATAAAAATTCTATTATTTTCAAAAGCAATACATGCTACCGAAGCACTCATTTTTTTCCTCCCTCCCATAAATCTTATTACAAGAACAAAACTGTAGGGAAAATAAAATGAATTACAGCTACAAGAATCATAGCAAAACCGATTATATTTGAATTTTTAATAAAAATCTTTTTAATTGTATCTGAAATTGTAACTTCGATTGTTGCGGCATTAATATAATAATCAAGAAGAAGGCAGAAAGAACCGGCAAGTCCAGCTAAAGCAGGAAGCAAATCACCTACAACAGGAACATCGCCTCTGATTGCAGAAAACAATTTTAAAAGTCCTGTAAGACCTGTAAGAATTCCAAGAACTAAACGGAAGGTTTTACTTTCAAAAAGTGAAGTCTTTCTAAATTCATCCTGAAGTTTTTTGGCAGTTGAAAATTTATCTGAAGCCCCGGAAGCTGCAGTTTCTGCAGAAGATTCTGCATTTTGAACTTCAGCCTGAACTTCATTTTGCTTAGATTTAGCTTTCTTTTTTGACTGAGCTGTCTGTTCCGAATCTGATGAACTATCTGCAATTGCAAGTCCTTTTTCCGATGATTCATCAATCTTATTAACAAGAATTAATCCTGCAACCAAATTAAACAAAATAGAAAGAAAATAAAACTGAAGCATTTTTCTGGCCCTCTTTGTAAAAAGTATCAGCTAATGTTTTATAAAGGCAGTAAGTTCTTTTTCAATTCCAGCTGCATTTACCGTAACATCAACTCTAATTATATCATAATCGGCAAATTTTGTCCTTAAATATTTTTCGCCATAATCATACACAATCGTTAGCTCTTCTTTATAAGAAACTTCACCATCGCTGTTAATTCCGCGAACTTCGGCAAGAACAGGAAACGGCGTTGCATTTTGAAGGGCTTTTTTATTTTGTGCCTTTATATTTACATAAATGTCATCTTCGTAACGGAATGCCTGTGCATCAAAAAGAATGCCGTTTATATTTGTTCCGCTCCGTGAATTATTTAAACCAGTGTAAATCCATGCAAAAGCAATTACAATAACTAAGGTTAAGAGCATAAAACGATTCTGCTTATTTGCAAACAAAACACGGAATCCGCGGACGGGCTTCATTTTGCCTTCGTAATAATCTTTTACATTCTGGGGCGCATTTTTAAGACGTTCTTCGCGGTTGTAGTAAAAATGTAATTCTTTTTCTCCGCCTTCTTTTTTTATTTCTTCTGCATCCTCAAACATAAGATTCCTCTAATCGCCCCACAAAAAAAATTGCAAAATTCCCGCAACAACAAACTAATTTTTCAAAATTGCATCAATAAGATTATCAGTTCGGTACCATACAACACGAGCCGCATCCTTATCAAGATAAAGGGCTGTTATAATTCCTTCCTGAGAAAGCGACATTGTGTAGAAATAATTTTCGTTGTGATTCATTTTAAACTGACGGCGCAAAATTCTCTGACTTTCGCTCTGAATCATTTCTATATTAAAGCCAGTTTCTGTTTTGATGATAAAATATTTCCATCCACTTTTTGTAACTCCCAAAAAATCATACGGAATTTTGTAAGTAAGACGGCTGTAATCTACAACAACAGATTCTTCGTACGGCGGAATAGAAACCGGTTCTCCATAAAAACCAGTTTCTGTATCAAGCGGATAAAGCAAAGTCTGAATATACGCAACTCCCGACTGAACTTTAGACTCATCATCTTCAAAAGAAGAATAATAATCGATTTTTACATAAAGCTTATAATCATCCGGATCTGGAATTGCATTTTCTACAGTAAGATAAACTTCGGAGTTTGAGTCAATTCCATTAACTGTAGGCGCGTCTTTTGTATTGATTGGAATCATATATTTTAAAAAGCCGTCTGTTGCAAACCAATAAACAATAATTCCGGTGTTTGAATTGCAAACTACAACAAGTTCATCTTTTACCGTAGTATAAATATTTATAATTGAAGGAAAAGGCGTTCCACCCGGTCCCTGCTGCCCGATATAATCAACATAAGAACCATCACGTGCAAACCGCAAAACTGCCTGACTATACAAAAGCCCGTCCCCACTCTGTTCATGACGATTTCGTGGAATTGTGCAAACCGTATAAATACATTTTTTAGAATCAACAGCAATCATTCCAGGGTAATCAAAAGGATAAGAAATTTCGCGGTGAACACTTTCGTCTTTTCGGTTGGAATTTTCCAAAAGTCTGCTCGTTTCTGAATCTTCATTATAAAAAAGGGAAAGAAGGTCTCCGTAAGAATTTAGTTCCATTGTTTTTTTTGAATCGCCGTCTACAAGATAGAAAAATCCATCCCGCATTGCAATTCCAAAACGAACATCGCCAATCGAATTTAAATCCATTACATTAAGTTCTTCTTCAAATTTTCCATAAGAAAGCCGGAACAATTCAGTTTCATCAATTGACTGAACAACGCCATTTTTTGTACAAGAAAAACTGCAGACAAAAACTAAAGAACTAAGTGCCGCAAAAACTGAAATAAAAACTTTATTGTGGGCAGTTGTTAAATGATTTTTTTTCATACGCTCCATTATATAGAATTACAGCATAAAGTGCCAATTTAATTTGCAAATATTATAGTAAAAATTTGCCTTATAGGTTATACTTTTAGTATATTTTAAATGATACTATATTTTTGAGGAAAATAAAAAATGTTTGTTGATAAAATACTTACAGCTCTTTTCGGTTCTCAGAATGACCGTGACGTAAAAGCTCTTAGACCAATTCTTGCAAAAGTAAACGAAAAAGAAGAATGGGCAAAATCTCTTACAGCAGAACAATTCCCGGAACAAACTAAAAAATTTAAGGAGAGACTTGCCGCAGGTGAAACTTTGGATGATATTCTTCCAGAAGCATTTGCACTTTGCCGCGAAGCATCTTGGCGTGTAATTGGTGAACGCCCTTTTGATGTTCAGATTATGGGTTCTATAAACCTGCATCAGGGTAAAATTACCGAAATGAAGACTGGTGAAGGTAAAACTTTGGTTGCCGTTGCTCCAGCTTATTTGAACGCCCTTACAGGAAAAGGTGTTCACGTTGTTACAGTAAACGATTACCTTGCTGAACGTGATGCTAATTCCCGCCGACCGATTTTTGCATACCTTGGTATGACTGTTGGTGCAATTCTTTCTAGTATGGATAATGAAGCACGTAAAGCATCTTACGCTTGTGATGTAACTTACGGTACAAATAACGAATTTGGTTTTGACTATCTTCGCGATAACATGAAAATTGACCTTAAAGACAAGGTTCAGCGCGGATTCAATTATTGTATCGTCGATGAAATTGACTCTATCTTGATTGATGAAGCAAGAACTCCACTTATTATTTCTGGTGCAGGCGAAGATGATACATACAAATATCACGAAGTTGACAAATACGTTGGCGAACTAACCGAAGTTGCAAAAGATCCTAAAACTGGCGAATATCCTGATGAAACCTTTATGACACCGGAAGAACGTGCCGCAATCGAAGGAGACTATACAATCGATGAAAAATCAAAGCGCGTTTCTTTTACCGACAAAGGTATGCTCCATATCAACGATATTCTTCACAAACACAATTTGATTACAGGTTCTCTTGAAGATGAAGAAAACTTTGAATACACTCACTACTTTACACAGGCTTTGCGCGCACACCTTTTGTTCCACAATGATGTAGACTACCTCGTACGCGATGGAAAAGTTGAAATTATTGATGAATTTACAGGTCGTGTACTTGAAGGCCGTCGTTATTCAGATGGTTTGCACCAGGCAATTGAAGCTAAGGAACATATCAGAATTGCTCAGCGCAACCGAACAATGGCTACAATCACATTCCAGAACTTCTTCCGTATGTACGACAAACTTTCTGGTATGACTGGTACAGCCGCAACCGAAGCAGTTGAATTTAATAAGATTTATAAACTTGATGTTGTTGCAATTCCTACAAACCTTCCTGTTGCCCGTAAGGACGAAAATGATGAAGTTTATTTGAACGAACAGGATAAATGGGAAGCAATTGCAAAAGAAATTCAGGCAGCACACGCAAAAGGTCAGCCGGTATTGGTTGGTACAGTTTCGGTTGAAAAATCTGAACTTTTGAGTGCCCTTCTTACACGTAAAGGAATTCGCCACGAAGTTTTGAACGCTAAAAACCATGCCCGTGAAGCTATGATTATTGCAGAAGCAGGTGCAAAAGGCGCTGTAACAATTGCTACAAACATGGCTGGTCGTGGTACAGATATTAAACTTGGTGGAAACCCTGAATTCCGTGCAAGAAAACGTGCTGGAACAAATGCTACCGAAGAACAGTACAAGGCAGCTTTGGAAATTGAAAAAGAAAACTGGAAAAAAGATTACGAAGAAGTTCGTGCGGCTGGCGGTTTGTATGTAATTGGTTCTGAACGCCATGAATCACGCCGAATTGATAACCAGTTACGCGGACGTTCTGGACGACAGGGTGACCCTGGACGCTCTAAGTTCTACATTTCTATGGATGATGATTTGATGCGTCTCTTTGGCGGCGAACGAATGAAGGTTATGATGAGCCGAATCGGTATGCAGCCGGGAGAACCAATTGACCATCCTTGGTTGAATAAAGGTATTGAAAAAGCTCAGCAGAAAGTAGAAGACCGCAACTTTGAAATTCGTAAACACTTGCTTGATTACGATGATGTTTTGAACGAACAGAGAACAGTTATTTATTCACAAAGAGATGCAATCCTTGCTGATGATAATCTTTCTGAACGCGTAATGAACAATGCAACCGAAACAGTAGAAGCTTTGTTTGATGATTATGAACGTGAAGCAAAACATTCTAAAAACAGAAATGCCGCTTTTGCAGAACTTAGCGAAAGCATAAAGAGCAACTTTGGCTTTATTCTTCCAGCTGAACGAATGACAAAAGAAGCAGTTCTTGCTACTTTGCAGAACGACATTACCGAAAAAGAAACTCTTGCCGGTAAAGAAAACTTCAATATGTTCATCCGCTACCAGTACATTCAGATTATTGACCGAAAGTGGCTCGACCAGCTTGAAACTCTTGAAGGTTTGCGCGAAGCAGTTGCTCTCCGTTCTTACGGTTCAAAGAATCCGCTTACAGAATACAAGATTGATGGCTTTAATATTTTTGACGAAATGCTTGGAACAATCCGCGATACAGTAATGTCTCGTGTATTCAAAGTAAAGATTCAGCTTTCACCAGAAGCAATTGAAGCAAGAAAACGAATGGCAGAGGCTCAGCAGCGTGGAATGAACGCACAGCACAACGAAGCTGGAAATACAGCCGCTCAAATGGCAGGTTCATCGGCATCAGCTCAGCAGGCAGCAATGCAAACTCAAAGAACCGCGCAATCTACCTTTAGTGGCGACACAGCACGACGACAAGCTGCAGGAAGCGCTATGAACCAGCGTTCACAGGGAGATAATGTTACAGTTAAAAGAACAATGCCAAAAGTTGGTAGAAACGATCCTTGTCCTTGTGGAAGCGGCAAAAAATACAAACAGTGCTGCGGACGATAAACACGAACGTTAAACGCTAAACAAAAAAAAATCCTTCAGTATGAAAGCTCGTTCTGAAGGATTTTTAAATATCTTTTTGTGATATCTTTTCGTGATAGACATTTTTTAATAGCTTTTATAACTATCTTTTTGAACTATCATTTTCAAATATCATTTCAAAAATACCATTTTTAATTTTCTTTTTATCTTTACTCAACAGACAGTCTTATAGTTTTTGTATTTTCTCCAGAATCAAGATTCCAGAAGAATGAAAGTGCAGAATCACTTGTAGAAGAACTGCAGGCAGCTGATGAATCAAATACATTTTCAAAATATGAATAATTTGTAGTTGCAGTATTTATATAATTTCCATACCAGAAACCGTCAACGTCATCAACTTCAAGAGCATTCTTCAAAAGTACATTGAATTTGTAGCCATCCCCTTCCATTTCAAAACCGTTGTTTGTTTCTTTTATTTCAACACTATCAGCATTGTGATCTGTTGCTTTTGAATCATCTGCAACAAGAGTATCCATAATTACACCAAGTTTTGACGCCGTATTAGCAGCAGATTTTACATTGGCAGAAATTGAAAGATATGGAGTTTCGCCATCATATTTTACAAAAGCATTAACAGTAAGTTCACAATCAAGGGCTGTTGCGTCCGCTGCTTCAGACTCAATTTTATAAACACCATTTTCAAGAGAAATTTTATGATATTCTGTGGCTGTTGCTGTAGTTGAATTTTCTGAATAAGAATTCTGAATGCTGAGTTTTGCAAGATACATTTCATCTTCAATCTGAACAACGTAATGCAATCCGCTAAAATTATACGAGGTTGCACCCCAAG
Source organism: Treponema sp. (assembly GCA_024680155.1). GTDB lineage: Bacteria > Spirochaetota > Spirochaetia > Treponematales > Treponemataceae > Treponema_D. The sequence goes on along the minus strand of JAILCM010000161.1, from coordinate 3,233 downwards.
TTGTACCACCATCTTTTGTAGCAATTACATCAATACCACCATGCTCAATATTTTTTGCAGGATGATTTTCGTCTGTAATTTTTGAACCGAATCTGAATGCAAGCTGATTTTTATTTGCAACTTCTGGAAGAACATAAGAATAAGAATCAGTGCGAGTCCATTTTTTATATTCTGTAACTGTTTTTAAGGTTGAAATTAAGATTTTGTATGTATGATAAAGAACCTTTTTGCCATCCTGAGATTGAATTCCATATTTTACATGAATTTCGTTTCCAGGAATCTTTCCATCAGTATAAATATCGCTTGAAAGTTCAATTTCGTGATTTTCCTGATTTTCTGAATAATAAGACTGGCCGAGTTCAGTTTCTTCTTTAGTTTGAGAATTATAAAGAGTTACTGTTACAATTTTGCCATTCTGAGAATTTGTATACCATGATGAAGAGAAATTCTTTTGAGGCGTAATTACAACTTTTCCCGTGCGGTTAAGATTTGTAACAAATTCAGAAGTTGTATAAGTAAATTCAATTCCATCTTCAATTTGTGGTGTTTCAGAAGATTCAATATCACCTTCAGTTAATTCACCGGCTTTTTCTGCACTTACAGAATCCTTATTTGCAAACTGATTTACAGTAGCCGAAAGATCAAGTTCATTATCAAGTTCTACAGAAAGAATTAAATAATAATGATGAATAAACTCGCTGTCACTTGAAGTTACTTTTGCATGAACAAGATAAGATTTATATTCAGCGCCAGTAATTATCCATTCACCAGTGCCTGTAGTTTCATTCGCATTTCCAGTTCCTAATTCTGCAGACTGATAGTTTTCCGTAGTATTTGAAATTGCAGATTCCAACAAAAGCCAGCGATTATTTGCTAGATTTTCAGAATTTGTATTATCCTCAGCGTTTACAAAAAGTTCAGATTCTGTTCCGGCAGTAAGAGCTTTTTGAATAGTCTGCTTACCAAGATTTACAGCATTTGTTGCATAAAGTTCAGCCTGAATATTTGAATCGGCACTTACAGTTTGCAAGAACGCGTTATATTTTGCAGTAGGAATTGTATTTTCGTAAATATTGTAATAAACAGAAACAATTTTTGTTTCATTATCGTCTGTTCCAGTTACAGTTTCTGTTCGGGCAAAATCTCCTGCACCATTCCAGTTAAATCCAGAACCTTGTTTGAAAATTTCGCTTGCTTTTTCTGCATAATTTCCATCAGAATCAACGGCAAACTGATTTAATGTAAAGGTTCTCAATCGGCTTTCTGAATCTGCTGCACGAACGATTGTTACAGTAAAGGCATGATCATTTTTAAGCGCATCATTTGAACCATTTTGAGCAAGGGCACTTGAAACACCATAAGTTACAACAGAAGTTCCAACCGGAATATTTGTAATATTTGAATTCCAGACTTTTGTTGCTCCATCCTGAGTATTAGTTACATTTTCAATTCCAAGATCCTGATTTTCTGCTGCGCCATTTATTCCAGAAGTCTGCTCATATTTGGTAACATACAGCGACTGATTTTTCTGGTGCATTTTTACATTAAGGGAAATGCTTTCAACAGAATTATTGATATAGAAGATTCCGTTTTTATACTGGTAAGTTCCATTTCCGCCAACAAGTGAAGACGGAGAATTATCAATTTCATAAGTATCAAGGTCTGGTTTTGTGTAAACTAAAGTTTCTGAAAGTTCGCCATTTACGTAGATTTTTACATTTGTAGTTCCCATTGGGAAATCTTTTGTACTATAAACAATTCCTTCGTTTGTAATCTGTTCAACATCAGATTCACCAAGAATAATTGTGTAGTATCCGTTTTCATCTGGAGTAAGTTCAATGCGTTCCTGCTCAGAATCTGGCGAATAACCTGTAAACTGAGTATTTGGCTCTCCACAAGTATCACTTGAACGCACATTTACAGCAGAATAAGTTACTTTTTTGGTATAGCCATTTTCGGTCTGTTCACTCTTATCTGCAAGGCGGAAACGGATTTTTACAATATCGTAATCGGTGCCAATTTCTTTTGATGCAATGTTTGAATCAACAGAATATCTAACATTTTTTGTATTTTCGTATGTATAAACTTTTTCTTCAGCTGATGTTTGACCTGCATCTATTACTTCTGCAATTTTTACCGCTTTAAGATAATTGATTTTTGAGTTTGCACTACTCGGCTTATAAATTTCAATTTTGTGATAAGTTACATCGCTGTAATTTAAATCGCTGCCGTAAGATGTAAGATTTTGAACATTGTTGTTGCCGGTACGTGCACTGTTACCATTTGCAGTTTCACTTTCTGAATCAATTGGTTTTTCGTGATAGTATTTTCTTGAAGTTGCTTTTACCCACAAACAAGTTTTAGCATAATCTTTATCATCAGCGGAAGCATTTTCATCAGCAGAACTTTCGTTATTCAAATCAAATTCTGACAATTCAGTTTTCCATGCGTCATCATTTTCAGCAGGGCAATTACTTCCTACAAAATAAGAAAGCGTTGTATTTTTATCATCCTGCGAAATTGTAAACTTCATTTTTGTTACGTCAACCTCGGCATCTGCACGCGCATAAAGTTTATATGTAACAGGATTAGAAACAGTTCCGCCATTACAATTTTTTACAGATGACGGACTCATTTCTGAAACACCAGTTGAATACGAAGCAGCGGAAATTTTCTGTTCAGTCCAGTTTCCGTTCGCATTGGTACCAGCGCCGACATTGGTACCAGCCCCCGCGCCACCGTTTTCTGCAAAACTCTTATAATTAATTGCAAAAAGTTTTGTATTTCCAATTTCTTTGTAAACATAGATTGTATAAGTTCTAGGTGCGAAACCTTCTTCTTCTACATCAAAACTGATTACCTGCAAACCACCAAGCAAAGGAACTGTATTTGTATTTGCCTGCAAAACTGCATTTTTTGTTTTTGAAACAGGATTTGTAATATTTTCATTCTTTTTGATAGTTGGATCAATTTCAATTTCATCTGTTTCTTCATCAACAATAATTGTATAAATTGTCTTATTTTTTTCGAATTCAATCTTCTGTTTCTTTTTGATTTCAACATTAAGGTCGTCAAGCTTAGAAGTTTCATCTTCTACTGTAACATTTGTACTTGTTGAACTTTCTTCCGAAACACTGAATTTAACTTTATTAAACGTAATTTTATATTCTGCATAAGTATTTTCCTGTTTTTGCCATACTTTTGCAGTAATTTCTGTCTGACCATAAGGAAGA
>JAILCM010000174.1 GCA_024680155.1 Treponema sp. | reverse complement strand
TTCCATTACCGACTGGCCTGTTCCATTGTAATCCATCATTTCTGCAGCACATGTCTGCAAAACTTCTTCTGGCAGACAGCTTGGTCCTGCACTAAAATTGTACACTCTTGCCATAGTAGACTCCTTTGTCTTTTTCTATATTCAGGAGGGGGAATTATATTCTCGAACAAATCAGAAAAAACAGTCCAGTGGACTATTTTTTCTGATTTGTCCTATATAAATCCCTCGCTCCAGCCCGCGCTGCGGTCTTCCGCTACCCCTTCTGCGGGGGGCATCCCCGCAACTCCCCAGCGGCATTTACCGTCAGGGAAATGCCGGTGAGTTCGCGCAGCGAACGACCAACGCCTGGCTTAATTTACTAATTTAAGTGCCGTTATAATCGACACATTTTCAGTTTTTATCCCTTCGGGAACTTTTAAGATTCTTCCGGTCATATTTACAATTCCTGTAATCCCAGCCTTTACCAGCCTGTCGTACATTGACTGAGCATCCTTGTCTGCAACTGCAAGAATCGCTTTTGTAATGTGCTCCTGCTTAATAACCCAGTTCATGTCACCGGCAGGGTAGAGTGGAAATGTTGAACGCAGAATTTCTACACGGTTCACATTGGAATCAAAACCTGCTTTAATTACAAATCCACTGCCATCAAAAAGCATTTCGTCCAGCAATGCAGCCCCGAGTCGCCCCAAGCCTGCGATGCAGACATTTACAACGGTTGTCGCTGGGCTTGTTTCAGTCTCAGTATGACGGTTATTCGCTTTCCGCACTGCTTCAAGCAGATCTGCTGTAACGTATCCGTTTGAGACACCGAACGCTTCGCGTTCGGGTAACGAGTATTCTTCGAAAACTCGCGGTTGTGCGCTTCTTAATAACCAGAGGTCATGCCGAATCAGCGAATTCTTCCAACCGGTCAAAGCGCTTATGTCTGCAGAAGTTATTTTAGTTTTCTGCCAGGTTTCTAAAACACTTTCCAGCTCAATCAGTCGCCGCCGTGTAACTTTCGGCAAACTGTCACTTCCTGTTTGTAAATATGCGCTCATTATAGGCATTCCCCTTTCCTTGTGGAATCGAATTTAATAGACAAAAGAGTGAAATTTGAGGAAATATTAGCAAAAATAAGGAGAATTTGCAAATACTGTTAAAAATATAACAAGCTTATAATCGAAGAACCGTTAAAAAGCAAGCCGAAAGGGGGCTTACAAAATCTTTTCCATAAGAATAAATCGCCCTTTTCGCCAGTCTGCAAAACCAACTTCAGAATAGCCTAGTTTTGTGTACATTTTTTGTGAATATGGATTCTGAGTAAAACAATCAAGCTTAAGAGCTTTCATTCCACGTTCTGCGGCAAGTTTTTCAATTTCCTGGCAAACTTTACTTCCAATTCCTTTGTTCTGAAAGTCAGGATTTACACAAAGCCTGTGAATTACTAAAAAATCTGGCCCATTATATTTCCAGTTGCCGTTTTTATATTCCTGGTCACATTCCTGGTTCAGTGTAAAACAAGCCGCAATTTGCCCGTCCACTTCTGCAATATAAAGCTGATTTTTTCTTGCATCGTCGGCAAAATCATCTTTGGTAGGATAAATTTCATCCCACTGTAATATGCCCTGCTCAATCATTTTGTTTATTGCTTTTTTCACAAAGGTAAAAATTTCTTCTATATTGTCTAAACTTGCTTTTTTAATTTCCATAATTAGAAATTATAACATAAAAAATTGGAAAAATGGGGGCCTCAAAAAACATCACATCTTTAAAAAATGTTAAAATAAAAATTGATATACGGGAGAATAACTTTATGATAGGAATCGAGACTGGGCGAAACAGAATTAATGATACTCAGATGGCATTTTGTTATCTTACCAATGGAGTTTTCTCAATAATTACTGCAAATCCTAAAGATTTTGAAATTTTCGAAAGTTTTGAAATAAATGATTATCGTTAACAAAAAAAAGGAACCGCAAAACTGAAAAAACGGTTCCTTAAAAAAATAGGAGGCTAATTTAGGCTTATTTTTCCGCCTTGGCATAAGCAATGTTTATGCCCGGATCTAAGTGCGGTTCGTAATAAGCAACGACTTCCTGCGCAAACAAATCGTCAAGCGTTTTCTGGTAGACGATTATGTTTCCAATGTAATTTAGCGTTGTTTGCGGCGTTTTGTTTGAACGTACGCGAGTTGTTCCTGCGTTATACATTGCAAGAGCTGCAACATCGTTTCCGGCTGTATCAAGACAAAACTTCAAATGCGAAATACCGTATCTTGCGCTAACTTCTGGATCAAAGAATTCTTCTTCAGTAAGTTTAGGAAAAGTATTGTTGTTCAACTGAAAAAGACCCCGGTCTATTGTGTTGTTTGCGTTTTTATGTATTGCATTCGTCTGATAGTGACTTTCGGTATAAGCAAGCGCAAATGCCATTGAAACTGGAACGTTATTTTTGTCCGCGTTTTCAAGAATTGCAACTGCTGTATCTCTGTCACCAGTGATGTGTGTGTAAAACCATTCAACTGCTGCTTTTGACATTGCCTGACGATATAGTGTAAGTCCCATGTCTGTTTTTGTAGCATTTGAATTAACTGAAACTTCCGAAATATAGTTCTGGAAATTCAGTGTGATTTCTTCATCACTTTCATCTTCTGCAAAAGTTACCGGAATTTTTGTTGGAAAAGGATATTCTCTGTCTGCAGGAAGCAAAAAATGAACACTAAGTGCTGCAGCAATAAAAAAAACAGCTAAAGTTGAGACGTTAATCAATGTTGTAAAAAATCTGTTTTCGTCTGCAATTCCTTGCATTTTTCAAATACCTCTTTATCACCTTTTGGGCCATAAACCAACACCGAGATAATTGCACAAAGTATAAAAAAATACAAGAGAAAATTTTAGAATAGAGTGAAATTTTGAGAATTTTTCTTGAAAATGTTGCAGATTATGCGGTTTTTCGCACTTGTTTACATTCAGTACTTAACAATTGTAGCTGGTACTGACTCTGTAGCCGTTGTAAAATAAACATATTGTGCGTGTTTTTTTGCAAGAGTGTCTATAAAGTTTTGTGCGTCTGAATCTTCTGCAAATCCATTCTTTGAAATTTCTGCGGGAAGTTCAAAACCTGCAACACTTGTACAGTCTTTAATTCGTCTTGCGCAGTGATTAAACGCATTTATGAATAATTCTGTTTGTTCTGCATTTTCGAGCGGCTTATCAACCTTTGGGACGATGATTGCAAAACTTTCTTTAACTTCCATTGCCTTTAGATCTTCACGCAAGTTTGCAAGAAATTCTTCGTTGTAGCTTTCTGGTTCAAGTTCTACCTGTGACCATAAAACTTCAATTTTTTTTAGGGATGCCGCATCAACTTCTGTGTCGTCGGCAATTTTATATAATTTATTTTCTTTTACAGTAAAAATTGGGTCAAGTTTCATTTTTTTTTCCTTATAATTTTGATTAACGCAAACGTGAAAGTTCTGATAATTCTAGTTTTAATTTAAAAAAAAAGAAACGGTGACTTATAAATTTAAGCCACCGTTTTTAAGCCAGCAAAAAAATCCTATTCAGTAAGAATTCTGATTACTTCTGCTTTGTCCTGAGTGTTCAGAATTTCCTGACGTTTTTCAGGGCTCTTAAAAAGAAGGCTTACTTCAGCAAGGAACTGAAGATGAGGACCTGTTTTATTTACAGGTGAAAGTGTCATAATGAAAATTCGGCATGGTTCCTGATCAAGAGAGTCAAAATCTACTGGATTGTCAGAAATACCAATACAAGCTACCAAATCAGTAACTGTGTCTGTTTTTCCGTGTGGAATAGCGATTCCGTGTTTCATACCAGTAGACATCTTGCGTTCTCGGTCAAGTACGCATTCTCTAGCTGCATCCTTATCTTTAACTTTTCCTGCTTTGTAAAGCACGTCAAGCATTTCGTCTACAATTTCTTCTTTAGTTGTACCTTTTAAGTGAAGGTTTACTGTGTCTGTTGTTAATACTGATCTTAAGTCCATAACATTAATGGTATTTCCACTTACGAAACTTGTCAAGAGAAAAATTCCCTATAAAGTATAAAAAACAAAAATTTTTTTATCAGATGAAAGGGGGTGTAAATCATAATGCGGAAACATTGGTTATGATGATTTTCGATAAAATTTTTTATTGTATCACTTTTTGCAATCTACTATAATAGAGGATATTATTTAAGGTGTCAGATTTTCTGATGCTAATATTTTGAATATCTGAGGTAGATAAATGGCTACATGGTCTAATGCAGACACTCTTTCTTCTTGGAAGAAATTGCAGTCTTTAAAAGGTATGGTTTCTGTTGCTGATGAACTTTCTGGTTCTGGAGCAGCTGACAGAATTGCAAAATATTCTATTCCAATGGGTGGTGCGCTCACATATAATTATGCCGCTAAACAGGTAAATGAACAGATTCTTAAAACACTCGCTGAACTTGCAGAAGAACAGCAGCTTGTAGAAAAATATCAGGAACTTCTGGATGGTGCTGTTATCAACACTGGAGAGAAGCGTATGGTTTTGCACCAGCTTACACGCGGTCAGCTTGGAAAAGATGTAATGGCTGATGGTGTAAACAAACGTGAATTCTACATTAACGAAGTAAAGCGCATTGCTGATTTTGCTAACGACGTTCACTCAGGAAAACTCGTAAACGAAAAAGGCGAAAAATATACAACAGTTTGTCAGATTGGTATTGGTGGTTCAGATCTCGGTCCCCGCGCTATGTACCTTGCCCTCGAAAACTGGGCAAAGAAAAACAACACTTTCAAAATGGAAGCTCACTTCATCTCTAACGTAGATCCTGATGATGCTGCAAGTGTTGTTAAGTCACTCGACATTTCAAAGACAATTTTCATTCTTGTTTCTAAATCAGGAACAACTTTGGAAACTCTTACAAACGAATCTTTCGTAAAAGAGTTCATTAAAAAGGCCGGCTGTGATGCAAGCAAGCACATGATTGCTGTAACAAGCGAAACTTCACCACTTGCTCATAACCCAGACTATATGGCTGCTTTCTATATGGATGATTACATTGGTGGCCGCTATTCTTCAACTTCTGGTGTAGGTGGAGCTGTTTTAAGCCTAGCATTCGGACCAAAGGTATTCCAGGACTTCCTCGACGGTGCCGCAGAAGAAGATAAGCTTTGTTTGAATAAAGACATTACAAAGAACGCCGCTCTTATGGATGCTTTGATTGGTGTTTACGAGCGCAATGTTCAGGGCTATCCTGCAACTGCAATTCTTCCATATTCACAGGCTCTCAGCCGTTTCCCAGCTCACCTTCAGCAGCTTGATATGGAATCAAATGGTAAG
>JAILCM010000145.1 GCA_024680155.1 Treponema sp. | reverse complement strand
TTAAGCCTGTACACCCTCTCTGCGGTCTCGTTCATCCTCAACGTAAACAATGTCATTTTCTTTGTAAGTTTTAAGAACAAAGTTTGTTTTTGTGGAACGAACACCTTCCAGAGTAGAAAGCTTTTCGCTAACAAAAAGAGCAACTTCTTTAAGATTGTCGCCTTCAATCAAAACCTTTAGGTCGTAACCACCGCTCATAAGATAAAGAGATTTTACCTGTGGGAAGCGGTAGATTCTGTCTGCAATTGCATCAAATCCGTGTTCGCGCTGTGGCTGAACCTGAATCTGAATTTCGGCTACAACTTTGTCCTTGGCGACTCTGTCTTTTTCAGGATTTACAATCGCGGCATACTTAAGAATAACACCATCATCTTCTAATTTTTTAATGATTGCCTTAACTTCTTCAACCGATTTTTTTGTCATAGAAGCAATATCTTCTACAGAAAGGCGTGCATTCTGGCGCAACAAATCAAGAATTTCGTCCATTGTAATTTCTCCTGAAAATTATAAAATATTCTATTATAATAACTTTTATTGGAGAAATTTACAATTAGGTTTTAGAATTTCCCTTACTTACCATAAACTGCAGTTCGCAATTCCTGGTCGGTAATTTTTTCGGGGAATTTTGCCTGTACAGCTTCGTAAAATCTTAGGGTGCGTTCGCCATGCAAATCTAATGTAAAATTCTTGCTCAATTCTTTGCTTTTTGCTGCCATTTTTTGACGGAGCTGGTCATCTTCAAGGATTTTGATAATATAAGAATCCATTTCTTCATCAGAATTTGCAAAATAACCGTTTTCACCATGGAAAACTGTATCGGTAAAACTTGTGTCGTAACGGCAAACAATTGGCAAAGAAAGACACATCGCTTCCAGAATCGTCATACTGTGCATTTCGGAAAGTGAAGCTGTAACAAAAACATCGCCAAGTTCATAATAGGCATTCAATTTTAGCCAGTCTACAAAACCTGCAAACAAAATCTTTTTTTCAAGACCAAGTTCAACAACCCGTTCCTGCAATTTTTTAAGAGCAAATCCGTCTCCAACAAAAAGGACCTTCTTTTTATCATCCTTCTCAACAACCCGAATCAAAACATCCAGAAGCTCAACAATTCTTTTTTCTTCAACAATTCGTCCAACATACAAAATTATTTTATCAGAATCCGTAATTCCAAATTTTTCTTTAATTTGTAAAACTTCCGCGGCATCAGTTGTACGTTTTTCGAACAATTCCATATCAATTGCATTTGGAATTACAACTGAAGGCGTAGAAGGTAGAATAAAAGGCGCTTTAAAATAATCATGAGCTTTTTGCGAAACATTAATCAGTGCGTAAAAATGTTTGTAAGCTGCGTGAACTAAACGTCGGACTACCCTTTTTGGAATTATTTTTCCAGTTTTAAGGTAATACTTATAATAATCTTCCCACATTGTATGAGTAGTTGCAACAACAGGAATATTTAATCTGCGGCCAACAACTCTTGCCAGATGCCCCAGCGAAAATTCAGTATGAGCGTGAACAATCTGAATGTCATGTTTTTTGCAGAAATTTACACACATTAAACTTGCAATTTCAAAAGGGTCTCCAACAAACTGATTATCGCCCATTGGAGCCTGAATTGAAGGTACTCGCAAAATACATTCGTCATCTTCCTGTGGTTCCGAAGAATTTTCTGCATCTACTGTTACGATTACAACATGATGTCCCATTTTTTCAAGAATCTTACGGAGCTGAACCACAACAGTAACAACTCCGCTCTTAGTAGGAAAATAACTATCACTAAACAAAGCTACATTCATTTTTTTGTACCTCCAAGCTGCAAAAATTACTTTTTCTCTACTTTACGCGATATGTTTCCGGTGCTCCAAGATATGATTTTGGCATTGCTTTATTTGCTTCGTGAATCACAATCTTTTCTACAACAATATTTGGAGTTACAGGGCTGATTTTTAATGAATTAAGCCCTGCATGACACTCGGCGTATACTGTTGCAATGCGGATACAGTTTGCAATGTCATCTCCCCACGGGAACTGATTATCACCAACAGCAAAAGTTTCCGGATCAACGGCATCTTTTAAGATTTTCTGACCATTCACTTCGGCTGTAAACTGCAATTTATTGTCTTTGTAAGCAGGATTTGAAGGATTTAAATATACATCAAAAGCCATAAGACCTTCTGTTCGCTCAACAAAGTTTGAATCAAGAGCAAAAGCGTATTCTACAAAAGGAGAATTTTCTGCAGCAGCATCAAAACTTGCAATTGTATCAGCGGCTTTTACAGCACCAAGAGTTTTTCCGTAGCCTTCCAGAAGTTTGAATCCATTTGAACGAACAAAATGAACTGCTTCCATGCTGATATAATCTGTTGTCTGAACAAAGGTTCCGCTTGGGAAGTTGCAATCAGGCACATTTGCATCAACGTGAACTTTTACAAGAATTTTTGCTCCGTTTCCGTCATTTCCGCTGATTGTGATTACATCAGTTTTGTCGCTTTCTTTTGCAAGTTTTTCGCGGTCAATTTTTACAAGAACTGTATCAATGCAAGATGATTTTTCTCCAAGATTTTCTTCATCTTTTATAATTTCTGCATTAAGCCAGCGTTTCTGCTCATCTTCATCGTATTTTCCAAGAGTTACAAGATATTCACAGCCTTTTTCATTACAGTTTGCAATTTTTATGCGGGCTTCGGTGCAATCAGGATTTTTAAATGCATCAAGCCTTAAGTCGCGAATTGTCCAATCCTGGCCTGTAGTTGTAAATTCATTGCCATCAATCCAGAAAAGATTGCGCTTTTTGCGTGTAGGTTCAACGTATTGGTAAACAGGATAGCTGTTCTGAGCTTCGCACCAGGCATTAAATCCAAAATGTTCAGACCAAGCCATTCCAAAGAAACGTCCGTCGCCTATTTTATCACATTCTTCTACAAGAGCTTTATCAAATTTAACACAGGCACGAACTTTTTCTGCATAAACATTTGCAACCATCGCATTGTGTTTTGCAAACCAGTGATTTTTTCCGCTGTAAAGCTGCATTCTCAAAACATTCATTGTTCCGCAAACCGGCAGATAAACCTGACTAAAGAAGCCCGGAATCTGTTCATGCGGCACTTTTTTATAAAGTTCACTCACTCGGGCAATTAAATCTTCTGCGCGCTCAAGGATTTTATCAGCTTCGCCAAAATTTACCGGGTGGAAAGTGTCTGGTTTTAAGCATTCAGTCCTTCGCATATATGCAAGTTTATTTGATTCATAAACAATGTCCGAAACTTCTTTCTTTTCTTCGTCATTAAAATACGGGAATTGAGAAGCAAACCAGGCATCTGAATAAGCTTTTGTGTCTGAATCATATTTTTTGTAATCGTAAGCAAGGTTTAAAAAGTAAGAAAGCGGAAATTCATTTGTAAGAATATCACCCACATTTACAATCCAAAGGTCGCGGATTCCAAATTCATAAGCGGCAGTCATCTGTTCACGGGCTTTTGGAAGATAATTTGTGTTGAGCCATTCGTAGCTGTAAGGCCATCCGTGGTAGTCAAAATGATAGTACATTCCGTAGCCGCCTTTGTGGGCACGCATTTTTTCTGTAGGAACGGTTCTAAGGTTTCCGTGATTATCGTCGCAAAGCATTAATGTTACACCTTCAAGTTCTGGATCATCCATCAAACCTTTTGTATGTTTGTCGCCGTAAAAATATGGTTCAACTTCTTTGTAAAGGGCAAGCATACGAGGAACTTGTTCAATGTCAGGATTAACATTTTCGCGGATAAGACGATTTTGAGTTTTAAGAACATCGCGAAGCAAATTGATGTTGTCGGCGAGTGTTGCATTTTGCATGATTGCAGTATCAGCTTCGCCACGCATACCAACAGTGATTACGTTTTCAAATTTACCGTTGCGTTTTAAGCCGTCTTCCCAGAATTTTGTAATTCCTTTTTCGTTTGAGCGGAAATTCCATGCATCTCCATAAATTGAATCAGGACCACGAACATGGCGGTATTCTTCTCCGTTTCGGCAGCATGGTTCATGATGACTTGCACCCATAATTACGCCCATTTCGTCAGCAAGTTCGGCATTTTCAAGACCCGGACCGTCAAGACTGAACTGAGCAGACCACATTGCAGGCCAGAGATAATTTCCTTTAAGACGGAGCAAAAGTTCAAAAACGTGTTCGTACATTTTTGCATTAAAGCCGCCAAAATTGTGAGTTGTAAAGTTTCCGTAAGCAGGCCATTCATCATTTATAAAAAATCCACGGAAGCGGACAGAAGGTTCATTTGTAACAGTTACTCCTTCTTCAAGTTCAACTACTTCGCGGTGAACAGGCAAAACACCAGCCCAGTCAACAAGAGGAGAAACACCCATAAGTTCAGAAAGATGGAAAAGACCGTAAATTGTACCGCGTTTGTCGCTTCCAATTATGATTATTTTGTCTTCGCGAACTGCAAAAACATAACACTCGCGCTTGCCCCGTATTTTTTCAACTTCTGCATTAAGCCCCGCGTCTGCTGCTAGTTTTTCTGCAAGAGCAGATTTTCCGAGGGTTGTAAAAAGAACTGCACTTTTTTCTCCAGCCGCAGTTTGATTTCCCGCGTCACCAGCAGTAACTTCTTCTACCACAGGAAGCGTTTCTGTCACTCTTTCAACATCAAGGCAAACTTTACCGGCAATCTTTTTTACGCCAGAAAATTCATCATTTCCACAAACAAATCTATTCTTTCCATCAATTTTAAACATATAAAATGCTCCTTTTTTCTATAACTAAAAAAATTGTTTCTAAGATCCGTTATATTTGCAACTTACAGGCACAATAATACCACGGAACAATAATTATTGCGATAAGGGAGAAGTCTTAGAATCTTCTTATTCTTCTCTTAGTGTATTTTAAAGCTCTTGAACCGAAGATATTGTATAGTTAAGACATAAACACGGCGTTGCTGTGAATCAGAAACTGAAACCATAACAAATGAGGTATAGACTATGAAAAAGACAACAAAAACATTCGCAATTTTGGCTGCATTGGCAGTATTCGGAACAGCAGGACTTTTTGCTCAGCCTAAAGCATTGGCTGCAGAAAATGCGGTTGAAACAGCAGCATCTTACGAAGGTGCAAAAACAGTTGCAGTTTCAATTAAAGTTAAAAATAAAAAAGACGGACAGCATATCATGCTTAAATTAAAAAACAAAAAAACTTACGAAGCAAAGGCTTTTGGTGATGAAGGAATTCAGGCTCTCGGAAAGCTTTCAAGTAGAGATGGAAGAAAAGCCGTTGTTTCAGGTTTTATTGATGATTCAAACGGTGTATTAAAGGTTATCAAAATTGGTGGATTAGTAGAACCTACAAATGTAGACGAAAAATAACAGGCGGACTTTGGAGAGAGTCTTTAGTGTTTAAGGGATTACCAAAAATGGTAATCCCTTTTTTTGAACCAGGATAGGGTTATTTACCTTTCTTCTGCTCGCTTGGTTTTGATTTTGCACCAGCAACGGCAGCGGCCATTTTTGCCTGAGCTTTGGCCATATCATTTACCATAAGAATTGGCTGACCAGTAGCATCCAAAGTATCGCGCCAGAGTGAACCTTCTGGGTCAACGGCATTGCGGTGAGCAGTTACAGCCTTAATTGGAAGGTGAACGAACTTGTCGTGAACAAGACCAATTACACACTTTGTTTTTCCAGCCATAGCAGCGTGAACCGCATTGTTACCAAGACGTTCGCAGTAAATTGAATCACTTGCAGTTGTTACACTGGCACGAACCTGGTAAGAAGGATCAATATATTTAAGATTAATTTCAATATTCTTTGATTTGAAATACTTTTCAATTTCAGCCTTTAAGAATACACCAATATCAGAAAGTTTTTTATTTCCAGAAGCATCTGTAGCACCTGTAGCCTGGAGCAAATCCTGACCAGCACCTTCAGAAACTACTATTACGGCATGTCCACGTTTTGCAAGACGACGTTCAAGGCATGCAAGGAATCCGTTTTCACCTTCCATTTCAAAAGGAACTTCAGGAATAAGACAGAAGTTTGTTTCGTGACTTGAAAGAGCAGCAGCAGCGGCAATAAATCCAGCTTCGCGTCCCATCAATTTTACAAGTCCAATACCGTTAATCTGGCTTGCAGCTTCCATGTGAACAGCGGCAACAGTTTCTTTAGCACGCTGAACTGCAGTTTCAAAACCGAATGAACGGTCAATAAACATAAGGTCGTTATCTACAGTTTTTGGAACACCTACAACTGCACATTTAAGTCCGCGTTTTTCAACTTCACAGGCAATATCGTAAGAACCACGCTGAGTTCCATCACCACCAAGAATAAAAAGCATATTAATTCCGTCGCGTTCAAGACAGTCAACAATTTCTTCTACACGCTGTCCGCCACCACGGCTTGTTCCAAGGTAAGTTCCACCAATTTTGTGAATTTCATCTATTAAATAGCGGTCAAGTTCAAGAGGTTCATATCCGCCGTCTGCAAAAAATCCACGGAATCCATACTGATAACCTTTAATAGTTTTTACACCATAGCGAGTATTCAAACAGCGCACAATTGCACGAATTACGTCATTCAAACCAGGACAAAGACCGCCACAGGTACAAATTCCAGCTTTTGCATGCTTAGGGTCAAAATAAACCTTTTCTCGCGGACCAGCTTTTTCCATCAAATTAGATGAATCAAGAACAATCGGCTTTGAAGCGTCAAAAACGTTAATGTTATTGATTACATAAGAATCATCACTTACATAATTAGCGGTATAATCACCATGAACGGTTGAAAGTTTAATTGGGGACGGTATTGTACAAGGTCCCAGATTTTCGATAGTGAAGTCAAATTTTTCTTCTGCCATTTGTTACTCCTACAAATAAACTATAACAAATTTTACAATTGAATTCAATTTATATGTTGACTTATAACCACTTGAATAGGTAAATTTATTATAACTCAAATTTATTTTCAGGAGATTTTTATGGCTAAAAAAGCATCTGGCGGACTTATTGTTCTTTTTGTAATTCTTGGACTTATTGTAATTGGTTTTGGTGCATATAAATCAATGCAAAACAGACTTGTTACACTTGATGAAAACGTAGAAAGTGCTTGGGCACAGGTTCAAAATCAATACCAGAGACGTTATGATTTAATTCCAAATCTTGTTTCTACTGTAAAGGGATATGCTTCTCACGAAAAAGAAGTTTTTGAAAACGTAGCAAACGCAAGAGCAAATGCTGGCGGCCAACTTATGATTACAAGTGATATTTTAAATGATGAAGCCGCTTTTGCAAGATTCCAGCAGGCGCAGGATGAACTTGGCTCAAGTTTAAGAAGATTACTCGCAGTTTCCGAAAATTACCCAGAACTTAAAGCTGACCAGAATTTTCTGGCATTGCAGGACCAGCTTGAAGGAACCGAAAATCGAATTGCTACAGAAAGAATGCGTTATATTGATGCAGTAAAGAACTATAATATCGAAATCCGCAAGTTTCCGGTTAGTTTCTTTGCTAAGAACATGGGCTTTGAAAAAAAGGCAACTTTTACAGCCGCTTCTGATGTTCAGTCAGCTCCAAAAGTTGAATTTTAATTAACAGGCGCAAAAAAATTTTAAAAGGTAAAGGTATGAAGTATAAAACTCTTTTAAAAAAGCTGAATCTCAAAGAAGAAGATTTTACAACTATGCGTTCTGCTATAGAACAAGCTGAAAATAAAACCGATGGAGAAATTGCAGTTGCTATTGCCCCAGAAAGTGGAAGCTATTCTTTTTGGGAACTTCTTGCTTCTAATATTTTTGCAATCATCATTATGGTTATAATGTTTCTTTTTTCTGGTAAAATTAGAAAACTTTATGATTTTATATTTTGGAACCACTCGCCTGCATGGATTATTCCAGCCTGTTTTATATTTTCATGCTTTGCCGCCGTTATAATCGGATTTAATATTGCAAATATCCCGTTTATTGACAGATTAATCGTTCCAAATCACGTAAAAAAAATAAAAGTAACAAACCGAGCATTCAGATATTTTACCGAAAGCGGCATTTACAAAACCGAACATCATTCTGGAATTCTTATTTTTATTTCTTATCTTGAACACCAGGTTAGAATTGTTGCAGACGAAGGAATTTCTTCTAAAATTTCCCAGGACATGTGGAATCTTATAGCAGATGAACTTGCAGAGGAAATAAAAAAAGGGAACACTGCAACAGCAATCTCAAATGCCGTAAACAAATGCGGTGAACTTCTTGCTGAATTCTACCCTATTACAAATGATAAGAAAAATGAACTTAGTAACGAAGTTGTAATTTTGGAGGGTGCAGAATGCGATTAATCAATTCTATTAAAAAACTGATTTCCGTTTCATGCCTTTTTGTCGTATTATTTTCTGTAAATAATCTTTTTGCATTAAAAGTTCCAGAATTACGCGGACGAGTAAATGATTACGCAAATATTATAAAAGCTGATGATAAAACTCAAATCGAAAGTTTCCTTAAAAATTTAGAAGATAAAACATCGGCACAAATTGCAATTTTAACTTTAAAAACATTAGAAGATGAAGATTTAGAAAGTTTTTCTCTAAAAGTAGCTGAAACCTGGAAATTAGGACAAGCAGGAAAAGATAATGGAGTTCTTCTTTTAGTTTCTATGGAAGAACACGCAATAAGAATTGAAACTGGTTATGGTGCCGAAGAATTTCTTACTGATGCAAAATGTGGTCTTATAATCAGAAATATAATTGTTCCAGAATTTCAAAAAGGCAATTATTCAAAAGGAATTAAGGAAGCTGTTGAAAACATTGGTGGAATTCTTACCCAGGACGAAACTCTTGTAGCCGATTCTGTATTAAAAGAATATAGCGATGATGATGACGAAGTATCAGATACTTTTGAAATAATTCTTAGTTTAATAATTATCATCATTTTCCTGATTATCTATTTTTCTCCTGGCAAACGCGGAAGATATGGTCGTGGCAGCTACCGAGGAAGTTACAGCTCTGGAAGTTCATTTCATAGCAGCGGACACAGCAGTTTCTCCGGTGGTGGCGGTCATTTTGGTGGCGGAGGAGCCTCTGGACACTGGTAAGGGCGGGGCTGATAAGTCGCACTTATAACGTTAACGCATTCTTGCCCCGCCCAGAGTTTTGCATTCGCAAAACTCTGACATGGGAACAACGCCTTTTTTTATTGACGATTCGGGAACAATTTTATTATATTTAAAAATATAGGCTCTCAGTTTTGAGAACATAAAAAATCAAATCATTTTTGGAGTAAAAATATGAAAATCAAACCTTTAGCAGACAGAGTTCTTGTAAAAAACGACAAGGCTGAAACAAAAACTACAGCTGGAATCATTATTCCAGAAGCTGCACAGGAAAAAACACAGACTGCAAGTGTAATTGCAGTTGGACCAGGAACAGATGACGAAAAAATCACTGTAAAAGTTGGCGACAGAATTATGTACGACAAATATGCCGGAACACAGATTAAAATCGACGGCGAAGATCACCTCATCCTTAAAATGAGCGATATTATTGCTGTAATTGAAGCTTAGATTTTAATAACTGAGCACGTGCGTTGTCCGGATAAATTGATGCTGAATAATCGATTGACCGCAACGCACTTTTTGTATCACCTAACGAAATATGAATACAGGCAAGCCTGTAAAAAATTTCTGACCTTATTCGGGCACTACTTTCGCGTCCAGCAGCCTTTCCATACAAATCAAGAGCTTTATTCTTTTTTCCAACCGAAAAATACATATCCGCAAGATTCATACAAGAATAAGTAGAAACAAATGGAGAAATTAAACCTGAAGCTAAAATTCCACCACTTTCATAAACACAATATTCATACATTCTAAACGCTTCATCATCATCTTTATAATACGAAGCAAACCACGCAGCAAATTCCGCAAATTTTTCATCCAAAAGCGGCAGTAAATTTTCAGTTTGAACCCAAAAATCTTCTTTTGCATTATATTCAAAAGAATTATATAAATATTTTGTGAACAAATTAAAGGCATCTTCAAACTGACCAGTCTTTAACAAAAAACTAAGCGCATATTCCACAAGCAGAACATGATATTTTGAATCTTCAGTGATATTATCTTCGAGCATACGCCACAAGTCAGCAGTTTTATCAGAATCATTAAGGCGAGTTTCAGTTTTGTAGCGCAAATCAAGACGGGCAATATTTAAATAAGGGTCATTTGTTTTTTTAAGAGCTTCATCCATTCTGTAAATTGCATCGCTTAAAGGAATTTTTCGTCGGTTGTCATAACGCTCCATTTCCAAAGTTGCAAGCCCTGCCCTCCGCAAAGACTGCATTTCTTCACTTTCGTCACGCTCAAGATTGGATGTATAAGCAAAATCTGCATATAAAATAAGAGCAGGAACATAATCTGGCCAATGAGTAACGGTAAAAAACAACAAATCAGCCGCATCATCCATATTCTGCGCATTCTCGGCATAAATTGCACTGTTCAAAGCAAGAATAGGAAGAAGTTGTTCATCCAGAGAATCTTTTGCAGTAACAGAATCAAGTTTTTTGATAAGATTTGCACGTTCTTTTTCGGCACTTTCCAAATCAGACAAGACAAGAAAAGCATCTGATTCAAGAGCAACCTGTTTAATTTCAGTTACATTAAAAATCTGACGGTTCTGGTAATCATTTAAAAGTTTTTTTGAAACTTCGATTGTATTGATTGCATCTTTAAATTTTCCAGCATCAAAAAGAACCATAGCCCAGAAATACGCATCATCAGCATCGGCAAAAGTTTCTGGCAAAAGCAATGCGGCATTTTCAAACATTCCGCGGTTCAAATAAAATGCAGCACAGTTTTTTAGCCAAACAGGATTTCTATTAGTTTTATAAGCTTCAAAGAAAATGGGATAATATTTTTGATTTGTATAATAATCAGATTTTTTCTGGTCTAAATTTACAGATTTTTCGTACTTTAAAAGCGCTTCTGAATATAAAGACGCATATTTTGAATCATGAAGTTTTTCACCAATTTTACAGGCTTCATCAAAACGTTCTTTTCCTATAAGAAAACTTGTATAAACCGCAAGTAATTCTTTATTATTTGCATTTTTTTTAAGTGATTTTTTTAAAAGATTTTCTGCAAAACCATCTTCGCTCAATTTTGAATAGCGTTTAAAAACTCCAATGCAAGACCAGGAATCGTAAGATTTTTTTTCTATTTTTTTAAGTTCTTTAAGCGCAAGTTTGAACTGTTCATCTGCAATCAGAATATCAACAGTAGCAAACTGGCTTACTAATGAATGTTGCTCTGCCTTCAACTTACAAGAAAACAGAGCAAAACATGAAAAGAGAAAAATTAAAAAAAGTCCGTTTTTTAGACTATTCTTTTTCGCCGTCATTCTTTCCAATTTTATCAAGAATCGCATTAATAAATTTATACGAATCTTCGGCACCAAAATCTTTGGCAATATTTATAGCTTCATCAATGATGATTTTTGTTTTTGAATCAGGCTGCCAGCGCATTTCGTAAATACTAATTCTAAGAATTGCAAGTACAACTTTATTCAATCTATCCAAAGACCAGTTAGAAGCAAGATGTTCTTCGATTAATTTGTCAATTTCGTTTGAATGTTCAATTGTTCCTGCAATCAAAAAACGTGCAAACACAAGTTCATCACTGGCAGTATCAGACAATTCTTTTACTGAATTCTCATTCTGCGAAAATTCAGAATCTTTCTGAAGCCATGAGAAGTTCATAATATCTTCTATAGAAGCTTTTGTAACATCCCATGAATAAAGTGCCTGAAAAGCTATAATTCTACTTCGTCGTCGGGACACTGTTATTCTCCCCAGCTAAGAAGCTTGTCTAAAGCAGCACCAGATTTCTTTTCTTCAACATATTCTGGCTTGTAAAGAGAATCTGCAATTTCCTGAGCAGCAGTCTGTACAAACATCATCTGTTTCTGCTGACCAAGATTTGAACGGATATAATCATAAACTGTAATTGTTGTGTCAGGACGAACAACATCGCTTATTGAAAGCATTTTTGCATCATATTTTTTTACAAGAGCAACAAGAATATAATCTGTAGCTGTATCCTGCAAATCAGAAACAAAACCTTCGTTCTGACCAAAAAGAAGAAGAAGGTTCTGGTAAGGCATTCCAAGGATTGCAGCAGACTGTTCAGTTTTTGGAAGGATCTGTTCTCCTGCCTGATAACCAGAATTATCAAGTTTAGACTGAACAATAATCTGATCTGAAGTCATTTTTTTATCTACATATTTATTTCTAAGATCATTTAACTTTGTTCTTGCAGCTTCAGGATCGTTTCCTTTTGGAACTGCAATAAGGAAAAGTTTTGCCATATCAGTCTGAACAAAAGAAGCCTTGTTACCTTCGTAGAACGCACGAATTTCTTCGTCAGTAGGAGCAACTTTAGCAAGTTCGTTCTGTTTTTGTGTTACAACGTACTGCTGTGCAATAAGCTGATTTTTGAGATAAAGCTTGTATTCTGCAACATTCATTCCAACCTGCTGAACAAGAAGCTGATCAAGAGTGATTCCCATCTGATTTTTAATCATCTCGTTCAAATCTTTTTCAGAAATATTTGCACCTGCAGCACCAAACTGCTGACTTAATCCCTGCAAAAAGTACTGATCAACAGCGCTGTCCGGAATTGTAATACCTAATTTTTGAGCAGCCTGAAGAATAAGTTTTTCTTCAACAAGAGCCTTGAGAACAGTTTTTCTTTCTTCAAGAGTAAGCTTTTTTCCCATTTGTTTTTCATAAACATCACAACGAGAACGAAGCTGTTTTACAGTAATTGACTCTGATTTATTGTATTTTACAACAGTAAGAGCCTGTAAGTCAGACTGTGCAAACGCAGCCCCTGCAAGAGCAGTCATAAAACCGCATATTAAAAATAAACGCTTTGTCTTCATAATATAATTTCCTTTCCAATTCAAATATATTTTTTCTATATCTTATAACAATATATATTTTTTTTAGTTACATGCCTAAAATCGAAAATCCGTTAAAAAAAGTTGTACGACAGTGCAACTTTTTAGGATTATCGATAAATCGGCTCAGAGGCGGGCTGTGCCCGCCGACTCATTTATTTATCTAAAGGAAGTCCACCGCTGATTACTGCACGGATACGGCGTACACCAGCTGAACTTGACTGTTCCTTTTGAATCTTGAAGTCACCAATCTGTGCTGTGTGCTGAACGTGTGGACCACCACAAACTTCCTTACTGAACCAGTCATTCTTTACGTCGCGGCCGATTGTGTAAACCTTAACGTCTTCGCCATACTTATTTGTAAAGAGAGCGCGGGCACCTTCTGCCTTAGCTTTATCAAGTGGCATAACTTCCATAGTAACAGGCAAGTCTTCCTTGATTTTTTCGTTTACGATGTCTTCAACTTTCTGAATTTCTTCTTTAGTCATAGGACGTTCGAAAGTAAAGTCAAAGCGCATACGCTCGTTATTGATATTTGAACCTTTCTGAGCAACCTGGTCGCCGAGTACGTTTACCAGAGCCTGCTGCAAAAGATGTGTTGCAGTGTGATACTTTGTTGTAATTTCTGACTGTTCAGCAAGACCACCCTTAGCGGCACCTGCATCTACAGTTTTAGAAGCCTCCTGATGCTTGCGTTCAGCTTCTTTAAAGCCTTCAACGTCTACTGTAAAGCCGTTTTCGGCCCCTAGTTCCTGGGTAAGCTCAAGAGGATAGCCATATGTTTCGTAAAGATTATAAGCAACCTTTCCACTGATAATCTTTTTAGGATTCTTCATAAGATTTGGAAGAAGCTTCTGGAATTCTGCCTCACCCTTCTTGAGAGTCTGACGGAATTTAGCTTCTTCGGCAGTAAGTTCGTGATAAACCTTTTCGCTGTTTGCTTCGAGTTCAGGATATGGACCCTTTAAGTTTTCTACGACAGTTTTTGCAACTTCTGCCATAAAGTCTTTTTCAATACCAAGCTTCATTCCGTGGCGAACTGCACGGCGAATAAGACGGCGGAGAACGTAACCAGCACCAACGCGGTCTGGAGTAACACCTCTCTGGTCTCCAAGAATGAATACAGAAGAACGTGTATGGTCAGCAATAATACGTACTGACTTATCTTTTTCTTCATCTGTGCCGTATGTATAGCCAGAAAGATTTTCGATAGTTTTAATTATTGGCTGGAAAACTTCTGTAAGGTAAACCGATGTTTTTCCCTGCAAGATACAGTTTGTACGTTCAAGTCCCATTCCTGTATCAACGTTTTTCTTCTCGAGTGGGAGAAGTGTTTTTTCGTCTACACGGTTATACTGCATGAATACGTTGTTCCAGATTTCCATCCAGTTTGCAGAGTCTGTACCCTTGTTTGAACCCACAGGAGGAAGACCTTCGCCTACCCAGTAGAAAATTTCTGTATCAGGACCACAAGGACCAGTTGGACCTGCTGCCCACCAGTTATCTGATGCTGGGAGGTAGGCAATCTTATCTTCTGGCATGCCATTGTCTTTCCAGATTTGAGCTGCTTCTTCATCGCGAGGAGCGTTTTCATCCCCGGCAAATACAGTTACAGAAATCTTTTTTGGATCAAGTGCGAGCCAGTCCTTGCTTGTAAGGAATTCGTAAGAATATGCGATAGATTCTTTTTTAAAGTAATCACCAAGCGACCAGTTACCAAGCATTTCAAAACAAGTTAAGTGGCTTGGATCACCAACTTCTTCAATATCACCAGTACGAATACATTTCTGGTAGTCTGTAAGACGGTTTCCAGCTGGATGTTTTTCGCCAAGCAAATAAGGAACGAGCGGATGCATACCAGCCATTGTAAACAAAACAGATGGGTCATTTTCTGGAATTAAAGACTGACCCGAAATTTCAACATGATTTTTACTCTTAAAAAACTCAATATATTTTGAGCGAAGTTCGTTAGCATTCATAAATCATTATTATAGCGTTTTTTCTATAAAATGTCATTAGCAGCGAAAAATAAAAAAAATTATTGATATAGCAGCAAAAAAAAGTCCGTGCCTCAAAAAAAATGGGACACGGACTAGAATTTGGGCAACCTTAGATTAGGTTAACACAAGATGAAACTAATTAAGAGTATAGGTACTTGAATAAACAATTGCACCAGTTTTCTGATTAATTGCTTTTACATAGTAGATATAATTTCCATCACCAACAGCTTTATCTTCTACTTCATACGTACCGTTATAACGCCATTGAGTATTGTTAGAAGTATCTTTGTAAGTCCAAGCCTTAAAATCATTGGTAGAAGCAACCTTAGTATAATCACTAACAATGAAATATGTATCATTATTATATGAAATTCTTGTACCCTCATTTGTCCAAGAAGCTCTGTATACTTCAAAACTGTAATTAGAATCAGGCATAGTAAATGAATTATTACCACTAGTCAAAGTTATTCTAAATGTCTGAGTTTTTCGAGTTCCATTTGTATTGTACCCAGTTTCTCCTAAGCCATACCAAGTAATAGAACTCAATGTATTATAATCAGGGTCAGAATTACCACCTGTGGTCTTATTGACTGTTTGTGTATTATAGATTCTAACTATCTTATCAGTTCCATCAAGATTTGAATGTTTAATAAGTCTAAAGAAGTATCGTCCTTGTGCATTATTATCCATATTAAATGTACTTTCATAAGATTTATAATAAACATCCTGATAAGAACCATAACCATTATCATTATATACATACTCATTCTTTGGATAATATGAACCAGCTGTACCATCTTCTATACTTAGTTTGATATTAGCCTTAGCATCTGTCCATTCTTTTTCAAGCAATCCATCAAGAGACTGAACAGCATACTGAACTTTATAAGTATAGTTTTCAATAGAATCTTCAACATAAATTCTATCTTTTACAGTTACCGCAAAGTCATCTTCAAATTGACCAGAACCAACATTTCTCAAAAGTACCTGCAAGCTCATTCTGTTATTTGAATTAGGAATTACAGTTGGCTGAGCAGAAGCAATAGCATACTTATGATTCCAGTTTTCATCTTCTGATTCATCGTCAATTTCAACAATGATTGCATAGTAATTGCTATTTATACCATCTTTGAATACGTTATCCAAGAATTTAGAGAATGTATAAATCTTAACACTTTCAAGAGAACCATCTGGATCCTGTTCATTATACTGAACATCAGGAGTTGGAATATTCTCTTTCTTTACAGCTGTTCCACCAGAAAGAACAAGATTTTCAGCTTCTTTTGAATATGGAGCAGAAATGTATCTTACTGCTTTAATAGAAGTGTTACCAGGAATTGTTACTGTAAAGTCTGCAAGGTCATCGTACTTACCGTCACCATCTTTGTTGATAAAGTTCAAAGAAGAGATTGTAATATCGCCAAGAGCATTATCATCCGAAGAAGCAACAGCATCTTTTGAAATATAGAAGCTCATCTGTCTTGCATAAGATGGAGAATAACCTGCTGATACATAATTATCATTTTCATCGTAATGAGCGTCAACCCATACAGCAGTATTATAATCAACTGTTACAGGAGTTTTATCGCCATCTTTACATTCAATTACAAACCAGTAATATCCTGCATCAAGATCTTTTACGTCAAATCCGTAAGTTGATCCCCATCCATCAGCAGTAGTATTAGTTGCTTTAGCAGGAAGTTCTACTGTCTTAGGATTTGTATAAGCTTCATAACATGCATCACTCTGACTTATTGTGCTATAACCATACTTAAGAGTAAAGTCTTCTGTATGACTTCCCAAGATCTTGAATGTCTTACCATTTGAACCAATGTCATCAATCCATACCCACCATGGTCTATCAGCAAACTCTTCTACATAAGTATCGATAGTCAAATAAGGAATATAGTTACTGCTACTCCAATCTCCATATACAGCTTCCTGTGGAATCATACCTTCTTCTTCTGCAAGAAGATAGATATAATAGTAACCATCAGGAAGATCATTCTTGATAATTCTGTAGTAATCGTTATAGTTCTTTGTTCCAAGATCCCACTTAGTTGCCTTTGCTCTGGCTTTTGCTTCGGCTACTTCTGGAGAAGTCTCATCATAACCATAGTACAAAGTTAATGTCTGAGCTGAATTCCCCTTACTTGCAATGATATAAAGGTCGTTATACTTATTATCTGAACCATAAGCAGTCTTAGTTATCTGGAGAGTTGGAGCATCTGTATAACCACCAATTGCTGTATTAATTCTAATAGAAGCAGCTACAACTTTAGAGTTATATCCTTCTTCAGAAGCTGTAAGAACAAAGTAGTAGTAACCGTCAGCAAGACCTTCATCTTCACTACCTTTCTGAATAAATTCATAAATCTTAGAATCTGTTACTGCAGAATATGGTTCTGGAATAGTAACAGCAGTTGCACCCTGGTAGAATGCAGCCTTAGCAAGATTAGCGTTATCTGGACTGTAACCGTAAGCAAGTTTAAGAGTCTGGTTCTTGTTTCCAGCAGTAAGTCTTGTGTAAATCCAGTTAGAAGAAATTTCTTCAACAGAATTAGTAATGCTACGCCAAGCATCTGCAAGTTCAATAGAAGGAGTGTCTGTCGTAGACAATGAAGAATTAACAGTTACACCAGTATTTGCACTGTAAGTCCATTTGTCTGCATAATTTTCTTTTGTTGTTTTTGCTCTAAAGATATAAGTACCATCGTCAACATCTTTTTCTGCAAGAACGTAAACTTTATATCCAGAATCTTCTGTATAAACAGTTGGAATTGTAAGTTCTTTGTAATCATAATCAGAAAGTTTATGATACAATTCTGCATAACCAAGATATTCAAGAGTTTCATCTGCAGGAAGTTTTACAGTTACAAGAAGGTCGTTACTTACACCGTCACCATCAAATGAAGCAGCATTTGAAACAGTAATTGTAGCTCCTGTAGCATCTGCAATTGTCTTAGCACTTAATGTGGCTGATTTCTTTGCACCATACAAAGTTCCATCAGTAAGTACGATGTAATAAACAGCATCAGCAGAAGTCAAAGGAAGAGTATCATCAATAAAGTAATAGCCAGTTGTTGTATCTACAGTAACAGTTCCAGTAACTTTTTCAATTTCACCATTCTGTTTTCTGTAAATAACAAAATCAGTTGTTGCAAAGTTTTCTCCAGAAGTTTTTGTAGCCGGCTTCCAGTATACGCGAGCTTTTTTATGTGCAACACTTGTCCAAACTGCAGCCTGAGCAGAAGTGTCTGCTTTAACAGAAATCTTACCGAATGTTAATGAAGATTTTGCAGAAACAACTGCATCACCCCATCCATAAACTGCATTAGTTTTAACAGAAGAATTCTTTGGTTCAACCAAAACATAGATTTCTTTTTCACCAGCAGCAGTTACAGGAATTGCAACTCTAAGAGTAGAATTTTCTGTAAGATAATCTGCATTTTTTACTTTAGCATCTGTATCTGCAATTGTAGCAAGTGAAAGAGGATCTGCATATTCAGCAAAACGTCCTTTTTCAACTGTGTAGATTGTATAGTTAAGCCATGCTTTTGAAGGGAAAGAAACAACAATTTTTCCGTCTGCACCTTTTTTAATATCAATCAAATCAGAAGAACCATTAACAATTTTAAGAGAATCTGTAACAGCCTTATTAAATTCATCAACTGTTGGAACTTTTGATTTAAGAGTGATTGAAGCACTGCTACTCTTAACGTAAACAGCTCTTGAAGGATCACTCGCACTTATAGCAACAACCTGATATTTGTAAGATTTACCATCTTCGATTGCTACATCTTCATAAACAAGATTATCTGTATCTTTTGCATAAGTCTTCATCAATACACCATTGCGATACAGAGTATAACCGTTTGCACCTGCTACGGCATCCCAATAAACATAGTTAACGCCGTAATAAGCTGCACCATTTACACTTGGAGCATTCAGCTGTTCTACTGTGTCTACAGCAGATAAGTACTTTACAGCACCATCAGCAGCGTTGCCACAAGACACTAAAAATGATGAAAGAAGCAGAGAAACTGCGGCCAACATCAAAACGACTGATTTTTTCATTTTTACCTCCGATTATGAAAAATCTACAATCCATAATTTTACTTTTTTAATAGATTGTTATTGCTATAACATTTTATTACTAAAAATGAGTGTTGAAAAGAAAAAAAGTAGTATAGAGAAAAATTTATTTTATGAAAGTTTGTATTTTTAGATTTTTTTAAGATTATTCAAAAACTAATTCATAAGCTGGGTTAAAGCTTCATTGAGTTTTTTAACAGAAGAATCGTTTGGATTTATAGAAACAACCTGCTTTAAATAATACTGGGCTTTTTTATAGTCGCTTCTGGCAAAATAAATTTCGTACAGGCGGAAAAGAGCATCGCTGTTGCGTGGACTGTCTTTTAAGCTTGAACGTAAATCGGCAAGAACGGCATCTTCGTTTGGCTGCAGAAAGCTTCTTCTATAATAAAGATAGCTTTTGATTTTCTTAGAAACGTTTTCGGACGCAAGCATTGAATTTATAAAACTAATAGCTGAATCGCGAGTTTCTGATTCTGTATAAGCAAAAATATAAGACTGAAGAATAATTTCATCTTGAGGATGACGTGTATATGCAGATTTTGCAACTTCCATTGCTTCTGCCTTCTTTTTAAGCTTAAGACAAATCGTAATATGACGGCTGATTACATCTGAAGAAGATTTTGCAGAATTTACAATCTTACGGCTGATTTCGTAAGCTTCCTGCCAGTTTTCGCGCTGCATAAGTCCATCCAAAGCATACACAAGTGCATTCTGATTTTCTGGGTCGCGGGCAAGTACTTTTTCAGCAAGTTCATCGGCATATTTTCCGGCAACAGGTGAATCGGTAGCAGAAGAAATTCTTGCAGCAATCATAAGTAAATCGCTGTTATTTGGATAAATCTGCAAGGCTTTCTCTACAGTTCGGGTTGCAGAATCCATATCTTTACTCCAATCCAGCTGAAGTCTTGCGCGTAAAACTAAATAATCAAGATTTGAATCATTCTGGCGGCCGTAAATATCAAGAAGTGTACTTGCATGAATATAGTCATTTTTTTCTATATAAATGCGTGCACGGAACAAAAGAAATTCCAAATCATTTGGTGTTTGCTGAAGAACACGGGCAACATAATCTTCGGCAAGAGCGTAATCTTTTTGAGAAAAAGCAATGTAAGCATTCTGTTTTAAAATGAGGATATTTTTTGGGTCAACGGCAGAAAACTTTGCAAGAAGTGTTGCGGCTTCATCCGATTTTCCGTTTTGATTTAAAATTCGCGCATAAGCAAGCCCAAGTTCAAGCGTGCTATCCGAAAATGAATAAGCCTTGTTTAAATATTTTTCTGCTTTTTCAAATTCATTTTTACGTTCATACAAAATTCCAATAAGATAATTTGCAAGAACAGAATCTTCAT
Source organism: Treponema sp. (assembly GCA_024680155.1). Lineage (GTDB taxonomy): Bacteria > Spirochaetota > Spirochaetia > Treponematales > Treponemataceae > Treponema_D. The sequence continues at coordinate 4,426 of JAILCM010000145.1, read as the reverse complement.
TTACAAAAAGAGCATCCAGAAGAGATTTTTGCGCCTGAATTGCATAATCTTCGGGAATAGAATTAGTTGTAAGAAAAACAAGTGACGGAAGCACCTGAGTAAGAAAATCAACGTTTCCAGTACTTGAATCGTAAATGCCATTTTTTGCAGAATTAATTGCACCAGTGTATGGATTTTCTTCACGAACTTCAAAAACATCCCAGGTTACACGTTCCGATTGCCATGCAATTCTCATAATGTCGGCAGCAACTGCAATAAGAACACGTTCACTTTCTGAATATTCAGATTCATTTTTGCGGATTTTTGTCATTGCAGCACGCAAAGAAGCAGGAGAACCGTTTTCTACATCAGCAAGAATTTCGGAATCAATTTTTGAAAAATACGTTCGCTTTTTACCAGACGGCAATTTTACAGAATCTGCGTTATTTTCCTGAGGCTGAGCAACATTTTCTACAGGCACAGCAACATCATCCTGCGCAACATCTTTATCCGCTTTCTTTTTTTTAGCAGAAAAAACCTGAGTGCAGAATAATGCCATCAGCAAAATGAGAATAATAATCTTTTTTTGAAAAAAGGTTTTACCCAAAGCCCCTTCTCTCTTTGCTTAATTTAAAACTTCGTCGTCAAACGAATCCTTGCCATCATCATTTAGAATTAACTTTTTGTTTTTCTTTTGTGCAAAATACAGGCAAATTATAAAAACTGCGGCCGCAAGCATAAAAAGAGGTCCACAAATAAGAGCCGTAGTCTGGAACGAAATTGACAAAATATTAAATGAAAACAACATAAATACAATGCCAAGTCCAAAAAGAGTGATTGACGGAATAAAATATCCGAATTTAATTTTTCTATAATGATACAATCCGCTTAATAAAAGCCAAAGTCCAGAGAACACTCCTATCATAGGCCAGCATTGCAACATTGTATATGGAAAGATTTTTTTAATTACAAAAAATGCGAGCAATCCCCACGAAATAAGAGTTAATTCAATAAAAATTTGATATGCTTTTCTTGTATAAACAAGTGTAAAAATAAGTCCAAACAATCCAAGCGCAACTTGAATAAAAGGAAGAATGTCTATGATAATATTATGCTCTTTTCCGCTTTCAAAAACAGCAATTACAAATAGAGCGGCAAAAAACATAAGTCCGAGAATCAAAAAAACGTTTAAAATTTTAATGCTTTTCTTCTCCATCAAATAATCTCCTAATTATCAGCCATACTATTTTATATGTAAAAACTAATCTTTACAATAACAAATCACTATGCTAAATTAAAAATTATGAATTTAAGAAAGCTTTTTCCAATGGCAACTCTTGCGCTTCTTATTTTATCTGGTTCCTGCAAAAATGCACCTACACCACTTGAAACTACACAGGCTGAACTAAAGGAAATTCTTTTAACACAACAACTTGACCCTAAGCAAAGATACACAATTATTAATCAGATGGCGAACAATCTGCTTGCAATTAAAGATTACCAGGGAGTTACACTGCTTTTAACTGATTGGGTGGAACAGAATCCGGATGATATGTACAATTCTTACTGGCTTTTGATGACTGCCTATGCGTACCTTTCTACCGGTGCAGAACCGATTGCCGAATATTATTTTGACCGAATTTTACAAAAATATCCCGACCTTCTTATAAAAGACAATTCAATTCATTTTATGTGCTTGCAAAATCTTATTCAGATTAGTAAAACACCAAGCCACAGAATTAAATATTTTAATGAACTGATTAACAAATTTCCGCAGAAAGTAAATACAACTGAACTTTACCTTAGACTTGCGCTTGAATACCAGAAAGATAACCAGTGGAACCAGGCTTTAAAAGCGTGTGAAGTTTATCTTGAACAACCGGATGCAAGTACAATTCAAATTCCGGGTGAACCAGATGCATACAAAAATGCGCGTCACCTTATTGATTTTAACAAATCGTCTAAAGACTGGACTTTTGAAAGTTTACCTGCCCTTGAAGCGGCAATTAAAAAGGCAATCCGTAATTACGACTGGCGTGCACTAGACCGTTACAAAGCAAAAGCAAACTTTTTCTCTATGTCGTGGAAACAGGATGAACTTGATGCAAACGCTCAGGAAGTTTTTTCTATGCACGACTGGATGCAGGGAAACAGAATCCGATACAGCGAAACTTTGGATGAAACTTCTAACCCGAACGAAGCCTATTTACGTACGTGGGGATGGAACAACTACGTTTCTGTCTGGTACCTGTATTTTAGAAAAATTGACTTCCCGCTTGATCCCGAAATTAACGGTAACTGGGAATGGGCCGGAATCTACATAGGTAACAAAATCTAATGAAAAAGTTTTCCGCCGCAATTTGCATTTTTTTCTTTTTACATGCCGCAATGATTTTTGGGCAGGAAAAACAAACAACGCAGACTGAACAAACACCGCCTTTGGAAGAAAATCTTGAAGAAACTTCGGAAGAATCAGCGGAAATTGAAGAACCGGCGGCTAATCATCTTTTAAATAAAATCACAACTACTGCACATCAAATAACTTCCGCCCCCGAATACCATCAGCTTTTTCTTGAAGGAGCCGACAGGACCGAAGTAGAAAAATTCCGTAAAATCTATCTTGAAGAAAAAAAACAGCAGCAGCTTCGTAAAAATCTTGAAGATGCGATTGATTATCGTTTGTTCGTACGCAAGGCAATTCAAGACAAAGGACTTCCACCAGAACTCGAATATCTTCCAATTGTAGAATCAAATTACAAAACTCACGCAAAATCAAAATCGGGAGCAGTTGGAATCTGGCAATTCATGGAAAACAGCGTAAAACCGTTTTTAGTTTTAAATGATTACGTTGACGAACGCCTGGATCCGTGGAAATCGACCGAAGCGGCATTAAAAAAACTGACCGACAATTACAATTATTTTAACGACTGGCTCTTAGCACTTGCAGCGTACAATTGCGGAATGGGTGCACTTTCACGAGCGTTGGCAAAATCACCGGAAAAAACATTCTGGGCTTTGTGCGAAAAAAATCTTATTCCAGAACAGACAAAACTTTATGTTCCAAAGCTGATTGCAATTGCAGATTTATGTATTAACAGCGAATGGTACAAAACCGACATTCCTTCCCACGATGAAGAATTTGATTCCCTTTACAACGAAAAGAACGGCATTTTTGATTATGTAACCGTAAAAAAAGCGTATTCACTTAATCAGCTGGCTCAAAAAATGCGTATAGACGAAAGCCTGATGAAAGAACTGAACCCTGCGTTTGTACTTGGTTTTACGCATCCGTCGCAGGAATCAAAAATCAGAGTGCCAGCCGGAACTAAAGAAGCCGCTGAAACTGCGCTTGCAACAATCACTCCGGTAGAATTTCCAGTTAAATATAAAGTCGTAAAAGGTGATTCACTTTGGAGCATTTCGCGAAAATATAAAGTTACAATCGCCAGCATTTGTGAACTGAACGGAATCAAAGAAAACGACATTCTGCGCATTGGAAAAATTCTTTATATTCCTTCAAAATAACCCGATAATCAACTGATGAAAAAGACTGTTTTAAAAATCACGCTTTATTTTTGTTTTTGTGCGCTGCCTTTTTTTGCAGGAAATTTAACTTCTTTAAATGCACAGACAATTCAGGCGGAAAGTGACATTAACTGGATAAACCGGAATTTTACTACAAATATTTCTCTTGATACCGAAAAAGCAAATCTCCAGATGCCTTCGGGCAAAAAACGAGCGTCTGCTTCCATAAAAACAAAGATGACGGAACTGACTCAACAGCCGCTTTTATCTTTATTTTCTGATTCGGAGCAGAACCTTTCTGATTTGGTTGTAAAAAATGAACTTTCTCTGGACCAGGTTTACAATTTTATAATGAACGGTCAGAAGACGCCTGATGTTTTTAGTACGGACATAAAAAAGCTGAACACAACAAACGTTTTAAATGTAGACAATCTTACAAAAGAACTGATTAAGCACAAATTTCCGTACCATCCGGAAGAACCGATTGACGTTGTACCGACCCGCGCATATTCAGGAATTGTAATTGATGCCAGAGGAACGTTCCCAGTTCATGGAGAATACGTTAAAAGTGATGTAAAGGCGTGCTTTTTTCCAAAAATTTGGGACGAAAACATGCATCCTATTTTTGAAAAAAACAGTGTTCTTCCGCAATTTGCAAAATCAAAATCGGTTGTAAAATATCACTACAGCGATGAACTTTCTGATTACGAAGACAGAGCCGGCGGAGATCCACTTTACATTCGTGCAGTTCAGGTTTATGGCCGCAACAGAACCGACCCTATAATTTCCGGAAAAGATGCTCTCAAAATTCTTACTCAGCCTGATAACGTAAAACTTTTGGAAGAAGGAAAAGTTGTAATTCTTTTGGATAAGCCGAATCTTATTTATAAAGTTGCAGTTCCAGAAAAGACAAAATCATATT
>JAILCM010000091.1 GCA_024680155.1 Treponema sp. | reverse complement strand
ATTCCAGCTCCAGTTGAATTTTTACAGACAGTTCGTCGCGTTACAAAGGAACTTGGAATCCCTCTTATTCTTGATGAAATTCAGTGCGGAATGGGACGCAGCGGAAAAATGTTTGCTTTTGAATATGCAGATATTATTCCTGATGTTGTTCTTATTTCTAAAGCAATCGGTGGTTCTCAGCCGATGGCAGTGGTTGTTTACAATAAAGAACTCGACAAATGGACACCTGGTGCTCATGCAGGAACTTTCCGCGGAAATCAGCTTGCTATGAAAGCCGGAACAGTTGTTTTGAACAGAGTTTCTAAACCAGACTTCCTTGCTGACGTTACCCGTAAAGGCGACCTTATCAGAAAAAATCTTAATGAACTTAAAACAAAGGTTTCTATTATCGGTGATGTTCGCGGTAAAGGCTTGATGGTTGGAACTGAATTTGTAGACCCACGCGGAACTAAAGATTGTATCGGTTCTCTTCCTGCGAGCGGTGAAATTGCCGGAAAAGTTCAGAAATATTGCTTTGAACACGGTCTTATCGTAGAAAAAGGCGGCAGAAACGGCTCAGTTATGCGTTGTTTGTGCGCGCTCAATATTACAGACGAAGATTTAAACAAAGCCTGGACAATTTTCAAAGAAGCAGTTCTTGCCGTAAACAAAGAGTACAATTAGCTGGAGGCTCCCGGTTGCAAAATGCAACCGGTCAGGCTTTTCGCCGTTCCGCTTACGCTCCATTCGACACAAGCTTTGCTTGCTTACGAACGCCTGCGGCGCGGCTCCAATCCCTAGCCCAAATAAAATCATTTCATACAAAAAACAAATCATATTAAAAGGAAGAAGCCATGAACCAGACCTTTCTTACTTCAGAATCAGCAACAAAAGAAGAATACAAAAAAATCATCGCAAAGACTGCCGAAGCTATTTCAAACGCATTTGTAGATGACCGCGCCTACTCAGGTCCAACTCCCGACGAACTTAAAAAAATCATCGCTCAGGACACAATTCTTCCAGAAAAAGGTCTTGGTTTTGAAAAAGTTTTTGAACTTACAAAGGAAAAAGTCCTTCCAAATCTTTTGCGTACACCTTCAAGCGATTATATGGCTCACCTTCATGGACCTTCTTTAGTAGAAACAATTGCTTCCGAACTTATAATTTCAACTTTTAATCAGTCAATGGACAGCTGGGATCAGTCTCCGGTTGCAACCGAAATTGAAATGGAAGTTACAAAACACCTCTGTTCTCTTTACGGCTACGATACAACAAAAGCAGACGGAGTTTTTACAAGCGGAGGAAGTCAGTCTAACCAGACAGCAATTATTCTTGCCCGCGACTGGTTCTGCAATCAAATTCTTAATTATGATGTCAAAAAAAATGGACTAAATGAGAAATGTTCTAAACTTAGAATGTATACAAGCGAGATTTCTCACTTTTCAATGGAAAAGTCAGCTCACATTTTAGGGCTTGGCTATAAATCAGTTGTAAAAGTTCCTGTAGATTCCCGCAAAAAAATGGATATAAAAGCCCTCCGCACCTTAATTGAACAGGACAAAAAAGACGGAAACATTCCATTCCTTATTGTAGGGACTGTTGGAACAACAGACTTTGGAAGTATTGACCCGCTCGAAGAACTTTCACAAATTGCCCGCGAAAACAATATGTGGCTCCATGCAGATGCCGCTTACGGTTCTGGTGTAATAATGTCCAGCTATAAAGAACGCGTTTCTGCCCTTCACCTTTGCGATTCAATCACCGTAGACTTCCACAAAATGTTTTTAATGCCAATTTCCTGCAGCGCAGTTTTAGTAAAAGACGGTTCAACTTTCGATGCCCTTACAATCCACGCAGATTACTTAAACCGCGAAGAAGACGAAGAAGACGGATATTCAAACCTTGTAGATAAATCTTTACAGACAACAAGACGCTTTGACGCCTTAAAAGTCTGGGTAAGTTTCCAGTCTCGCGGAAAAGACGGCTGGGCAAAATTAATAGACACAAGCTTGCAAAATGCCCAATATTTCTACACCCAGCTCAAGGCCGACAGTGATTTTGCAGTTGTAACAGAACCTGAAATCAGTTCTGTAGTTTTCAGATACACCGGAGCTTTAAGCGGAACAAAATTAGCACAAAACGAACAGGCTTCCCGCCTCGACGAAATCAACAAAAAAGTACGACGCGCTTTAATCCACGAACACGGAATTGTAATCGGCCAGACAATCAGCGACGGGTTCACTTGTTTGAAATTTACGCTTTTAAATCCATTAATTACGCACGAAAAATTAGATGAATTAAAGGCTTTAATAAAAGAATTAGCTGAAAAGAACTAGATTTCAGGATTAAGCCTGAAAATGACATGGCACTTTAATTGCCATTACTGGGCTCAGGGGCGGCTGAATGCCATTGTCGTGCTCGACACGGCAATCTTTAAACTTCCTACTTTCTGCTGCGCTTGCTGTTGGTAATTGTAAAGTTGATGTTTTTTTCAGTTTCCATGCCTGGGTCAAGATTAATTTTCCAGTACAGGGTTGAAACAAAAGTCATGCTGGAATTAATCATTTCTTTGTTTGAATATCCCGGGCGTTTAAAAATAATCGGATAATAGCAGTAGCCGCAGTTTTCGTTAGGTTCAAAACCAAAGAATGTTCCGCTTTCAGAATCTGCAAGACGAACAATACTTACATCCGAAAGTGTACCTTCATCATAGAACTTTTTAGTCGATTCTTTTGAGTCTATTTTTACAATTTCGTCATTATTTACAGTTTCAACATTAAAATACGAAATATTATCTGGAATAAAGTTTGTATTTGCAAAATTAGATTCAACTGCAAAAATTACAGACAACGGACGACAGCTTTCGTTTTTCAAAACATACTGAACAATCATTCCAGTCGAATTGATTATATACTTTTTACGCAAACTAACTTTTTGTTTTGAAGATTTTAAAGTTGCTTCTGCCCCTAACAAAACTTCATGTTTATTCTGCGAATATTTTTGCTGTGAATATTGAACTCGTGAAAAAATTCCATCTCCGGCCGGCTGCGCATTCACATATTTTTCAAACTGTTCTTCTGTAAAAATATGATCTATAAAAATTCCACGCTCATAATCATCAGAATATTCATCATATTCTTGTGATCGCGAAAGATTATCTGCAAAATTTCCTGTATTTTTAATAAGCTCAAGTTCCTGAACAGCTCCGCCAGTCAAAGTGATGTAAGAAAAATAATTCTGCATTCGGCAAATATATTCGTTCATTCCGTCGCCATTATAATCAAAACAAGTAACCGATTCCTTAAAATCAGTATCTTCACGCAAAAGTTTTTCGGCTTCCATTAAATATTTATACGACTGCTGACGAATACGCGCATTTGCAAAAGCCCCTTCCGAAGTACTAATAAAACCAAGCCCATTCTGCCCATGCCACAACTTTTCTCTTGCAGCCTTTTTGCGCATTTTATCATTTTTATACTGATTTACCATCATGCTCACATAAAGCATACGGTTATAAAGTGCATGACTTTGCGGATATTTTTCCATAAAATCAAACACAGTCATTTGATTATTCTGTTTAAAATCGTCTTCGTTTGAAAGTCCAATCCATTTTGCAAGATTGCCGTTAATGCCCGCCTGAATATAAGCTGGAATTTTTACCGCTGAATTTTTTCTGTAATCACCTGGAGTTGAAAATTTTAATCTTGAATCTGGATTAAGCTGATAAAAATCATATAATTTTTCGAACCATTTTGATTCCATTAAAGAAACAAGCTGTTCGTGTGAAAGACCAATATTTACAATGCGGTCAGATTCAGATTGCAAAACAGAATCCTTTTTTTCAACTTTTTCAACAGCTTTTAAAACTCTTTCTACAAATTCTTCAATTGGAGTTTCTGCACTTGGAATAAACGTATCGTAATAAGTAAGAATTTCAATTGATTTTCCAAGATCGGTCATAATAAGAGGAAGAAATTTTCGTTTATTAACAGGAACAATTGTACTGTCCAAAAGTGCGTATTCAATGCCACAAGTTTGAAGATTATTTACAAGAGAAGAATCCCAGCAATCAGCAAAAACAGAAATTCCACGAGGACGCTTACCAATTGCCTGTCGAATTTCCGCACTCAATAAATCTATCTGGCCATTACGGTCAACAGGAAAAAGCAATGGAAGAATTGGTTCATAATAACCGCCGCCAATAATTTCAATCTGCTTGCGTTCTACAAGTTCACGGAAAATTGTAATAAGTTCGTTACGACGTTTCTTAAAAAACTGAATTTGGGTTCCAGAGAAAACAAATGAAAAAGGAAATGATGGATGAGAATATAAGAATTTTGCAATAGGTTTGTAGACAGTTTGATAATTCTTATCAAGTACGTCTGTGGTATCAAGAGCCGAAGAAACAGATTTTAATGTAAAACAAACGTATACAGAATTCATCAATCAAATATACGGAGTTCCACCCAAAATCCGTTTTTTCCCCTTTCTTAAATCAATCTGAAATTTTCCCCTAAAATCAAACTGAAATTTATTTTTAAATTATTTTTCTATATGCTTTAATATTCTATAACAAAAGTCCCATATTTTAAAGCCTTTTTTTTCATTCCATGCAACTTTTTCTTCATTATTTTTTGTACTGCAGGAAGATAAATCAGAACCTTTGTTGGAACATAATCTGATTTTTTGAGTATCAGAAGGAACAAGTGCAATAATTCCAACAGGACAAGCATCTACACATTTTCCACAACCAATACACAAAGAAGTAACAACAGCCGTATGTTTTTGTACGGTAATTGCCTGTTGAGGACAACTTTTTACACAATCCCCTAGCCCGATACAGGCAAATTTACAATCGGTTCCAGTGCCATATTTTGAATGAACGATAAAACACGACAAATCTTTGTTAAATCTTTCTACAGGAATAGAAAATTCTTTATTGCAGTTACAAAGAACGAGAGCCTTTTTTTCATTTCGTTCATAAATCTGTTCTTCGTCTGCGGTATATTTTATTTCATCTTCCGAAATTAAAGGTTCTTTTTCGGCTTGCTGAGATTTTACAGACGGAAGAAAAATATAATAAATGAAAAATATAAGAAGAATTGTACTCAAAACTAAAAGAGACAATAAAATTATAGCTAAAATCACTTTATTACCTCCGGATTAATACACATACTATCCCAAGCAGAAATAATAAAAATCAAAAGTGCAAGGAACAGGAACAATCTGCAATAATATTTTTCTTTCATTCCAATTTCGGTTGTAATTCTTGAACGGAACGAATAAACAAGAGGAAGAAGCGCCAATAAAGAAAGAATGCAGCTTCCGGAAATTATAAAAACATCAAGAATTGTAAGACTTTCAGAAACTGTAAGAAGAACAATTAAAAAAGAAACAATAAATTCTGCAGAATCAATTCCGGTTGTAATTCTAACAAGAACTTCTGTAAATGTATTTATACAAACGTAAATAAAAAGGCAAACCATCGGGTAAAGTTCAACCATATCAAGAGGCACAAGAATTTTGTTTGTTACAAGCCAGCCGAGAATTACTGTAATTGAAAGTGAAAGCAGTAATTTTACAAAAAAAGCCAGAGTTGTTGCTGTAAATTTTGAAAATTCAACTATTTTTGTAGAACCGATTCCACAAAAAAGAACAGCAGAAGCAAAACAAAGGTAATATAAAAAAGTATTCAAAATCATTTATTCACCTCTGCATTTTTTACGATACTCATTTTATTGCGGATAATAATATAAAGGAACAAAACACAGGATGTAAGAATAAAAGCTCCAGGCAAAGACGCAAAAACAGTAAAGAATCTTACCTGTTCAAAATTAAAAAGAACTTTTTCAAAAATCATATGATTCGCACCAAAGAAAGTAATTGTTCCAAAACCAAACAAATCGCGGAACAAAAAGAAAATCAGCGCATACAACGAATAAAACAACAAATTAAACATTGTGTCTTTTATATTTTCAATAAGCGTTTTTTCTTCTGAATTAAAAAGATATCCAATTACAAAAGAAGAAATCGGGCATAAATACATTACATTTCCAAGAGTAAGCACAATTTCTGGTTGCAGTGCAATCATCAGCTGACGGTACAAAATTGTAATGGAAAGAATAAACGTAAGAACGAGTACAGTTTTTATTTTTTCAAGACCAAGTTGCTTTATTGAAAGTGTAAAAAAGCAGTTTAGAAAAACAAGCAAATTCATTTGAAGTACAAGCACAACGCCGTAAACAAATCTTCCAGGTGCAGGAATTAACATTGCAAGAGACAAAGCTATAAAAGCAAAAATTGAACGTCTTTTCATATTACTTGCCTCCTTTTGATTTTTCTTTTGTATTATTATTTGAAATATCTGATAAAGCAATTATTGCAGGAATTTTCTGCTGCCAGTATTGAATACGTTTATCTGTACCGGCAAACATAAGCTGACGTTCTACAATTCCGTGAATAGACGAATAACCAACAAAAATAACCTCATTCTGAAAACTATTCTGTGAATTATTTTGCACTTCCCCATTTTGATTCTGGTAAATGTAAACAGCAGGAATAGGTCCGTAAAAAGTTTGAGTTCGTATAATTACTGCAATTGCATCTGTAAAATCTTTTTTATTTCTTATCTGGTAAGCAGCCGCATTTGAAGAAAGATTATTTTTTAAGTGAATAGCATTTCCAACAAACCATTCTTCAGGTAATTTTTCTTCAAGAACCGTTTCTACCGATTTTTTTAAATTTTCATTCCAAGATTTTCGCGAAAGTTTTACCGAATAAAACATAACAACAAATACTGTAACAATTATTCCGCAAAGAATTCCGTAGTTCTTAAAAAACGTTTTGTAAAAATCTTTATCTGTCATTTAAGTTCCCCACTTTCAATTGTATTTGTTACAATACGCAGAATTCTTGACTGATTATTTTTTTCTTCAACAAGTCTGATAATCAGATTTAAAATATTGCAGATTAAAACTGTATAAACCATACCAATTGGACTTGTTCCGCAACCAACTACAAAAAATGCCGTTACACCACAAAAAATCGCATAAAGAATTTTTCCAACTGGAGTAACCGGATACGTTCCATACCAATTGATTATAAAAACTGCAAAAAATAAAGTTCCACTTGTAAGCAATGCAAGAAGAATATCCCCCTGATTAAAAGCACCGCCGTTCATCAAAGGGAAGAAAAGTCTTACCAAAACTGCATAAACAATTACAAAAAGCGAACGAATCAAATTGAGTATGTAATCATCCTGAGCAAAAAGAATTACAGAAGAAAGAATTGTAACAAGATTAAATCTGAATGCTGGAATTACAGAGTGAGAATCCCAAAGCATAGAAATATAACCTGTAGGAAGATTTACTTTAAGCACAGAAAAAATTGTTCCATTCAAAAATCCTGTAATTTTGGTATCAAAACTGTAAACCGGAAAAACCCCATTTTGAATCATATAAGAAGATGGATTTTTTACAGAAAGAATATCGCGGGTTATTAAAAAATCAGGGAAGAAATCTCTACCAATAAACCATGCAATTGCAACTGCAAAACAAACCACATTCAACCAATTGTTCACAGAATCAAAATAATAAAATTTTTCAAACGAAAGAATAATCAAAACCAGACAAAAAGCGGTTGCTAAAGGATAAGATTCAGGAAGAAGCATCCCAATCAATATTCCTTGAATTATAAAAGTAGAATTTGTGTAAAAAGAAGTTTTAAACACAAAAATATTTACAATAGAAACAATTAGAGCTCCTGAAAAACAAGCAAGAACAACATAAAGAGCCGCATAACTTTTTGTAAAAATGAGTAAAAGCACTTGAATAAAAAGCAAAACGAGCATCTTTATAGAAAATAAAGATATTGAAGTGTTTTTATATACAAACGGGCTGAACTTTTCTTTGCCACTAATATTTATTTTATTCTTCATTAGTCATATTTCCTATTATTTTTTTCTTTAATACTACAATTGCCTGACTAAGCGGAAGCCTTGCAGGACATACAGAATTACAAACATTACATTGAGTACAAAGAGCTGCTGATTTTTGAACAAACTCTGAAACATCAAGTCGTTTTATTGAAAAATTATATACCAAATCTGGTGCAATATGCTGAGGACACGCAACACGGCAATTTCCACAATTTATGCACTGGTACATCTCATTATCGGTAATACTTTTGGAAGAAAGAAAATAAACAGATTTTACATTCTTAAAAAGTGGAACATCAAGACTGGTTGCCGTATTTCCACGAATCTGTCCGTTTACAATAATGAGAGAAGGATTTTTTACAAAGTTTCCAAGCTGACCAACAATTTCTTTTAATGTAGTTCCATTTCGAATATTTAAAAAGCAAGAAACCGGAATACAGTTGCCAGAAAAATGAATGTATCTTGAAAGAGATGGAATTCCAAAATAAACAGATTTATAAACCTGGTGAAGAGTTCCTGAGTCAACAAAAAGGTCATCTATAGAAATTGATTTTATATTCTGCGGTTTACGTTTGCATTTGGAGTAAAGACGGCAAATTGCTTTTGAGTTTCCCACTGGATATTTAGATGAATTTACTTCAAAAAAGAAGGATTTTTCGTTTAATAAAGGTTCAATTTTTTGTTTTAAGCCATGTCGTGAATCTGCAACAAAAATGACATTTTCAGTTTCAATTGCTTTAGCAAGAGCCCAAGCACCTTTTACAATTTCTGGCAAAAAGAATTTTGAATAAAGAGAATCACACAGCATTGTTGTGTCATCATCAAATAATCTTACTACAAGATTCCGCTCTTTTTTGCTTTTTAACGGTTCAATTTGCGACCCTAAAGAAACCGGATAAACTATATCAAATAAATTCAAAATTCCATTGTCTGTAAGATTTTTTTGAATCTGATTTGGTGTCATAAATTCAAGCTTATTTTCTTCAAGTTTTTTACCTGAATAATTAAATTTTCCACCAAACTGAATTTTTACGGCACTTTCTATAGTTCCATCGGCACAACGAACAGGAAGAATATCAATAACTTTTCCCGGAAGCGGCGAATGAATTAATGCTTTTGTAGAATTTTCATCGGAAGGTTTTGCTATAACTTCCCCTTCTTCAACAACATCTCCAGGGCGAACGAGACATTTATATGTAAGAGTTTTTTCTGCACGCAGCATTACCGTTACTGTTTTTGGCAAAAAGCTGTTTTCTGAAAATTTATAATTTTTTAATTTTGTAGCTGAAGCAGGAATTGATGTCATTTTTTACCACCCTTCCTTATAATAGCGGAAATATAAATAAAAAGTAACATAGCAAAGCAAATAAACATACAGATTATGCTAAAAATATTAACCTGATACGAGCCGGAACTTTTATAGCCGGGAACAAAATCAGCATCCTGACTTTTTATAACTTTTTCAATTGAATTAAATTCAAGCTGATCAATCTGGTCAAAAACCTTGCGCTTGTAAGAATCATTATAAACCATTACATCCTGACTATTTTCAATTTTTCCGTCACTAAGAACATAACGCGGATAAGTTGCAACACCATCATCTGAATTATTTTGATTTAATGAACGGTACGGATAAGTTTTAACATTCCAGTTCCATAAATAATAGTCTTCAAGTTGTGGAAGAGATTCATCGCGTTGAGCTGATTCTGCCGGAAGCTGTAAAGATGATGAATTAAGCGAAAAATTGCCAGCCGAAGTTACAAAAAAGAAAATTATTACTACCCCGGTTGCACACAAAGCCGAAAGCAAAACAAGTTTCTTTTTTCCACCATAAGGCGAAATCATTTTTGCAGGTCGAATCATTACTGGATGAAACGAAAGCGTAGAAAGATATAATTCTTCAAGATAAAAATAAATCAAAATTACAGAAGCAGAACCTAAAACTGTAAGAAGGTAGAAAAATCCTGCTGAAAGCGTTGCCGAAAATGAAAGCACAAACGAAAAAAGAAGGATTGCAGGAATAAAAAAGCGTTTGTACATAATTTTAAATGCACCTGCTCTTTTCCACAAATTGCAGAAAAAGAAAACGCAAAGCACAAGCATACACGCCGCAATCATCGAAGAATAAAACGGAAAACAAAATGAATAAATTGCAGGAATGATTGAGCCCGCAACAAAAAGAGCTTTATTTTTGGAAGTTACCGTAAGAATTACTACAAAAACTGCAAAAATTATTACAAGAAGCCGCATATACGAAGAGGAAGAATCGATTCCCGCCTTTAATCCGGTGGCAGTTTCTAAATAAGAAGCGCAGTCTGCAAGATTTTTTTTATAGCGGGCGGGCGCGTAGTAAAGACGGTATGATTGAGTTTTGTCGTAAAAATATTTTTGGCGGTCTTTTAAATATTTAAAATCTTCAAAATCCTCGTTAATTTGAATTGTCATGCGGTCAAGAAATTCATTTGTAAAAACGTAAGGAACATCCTGATTCGACTCACAAACAAAGCCTTGAACTCCAAAAGAATCAAAAGCCTGCATCACAAGAGAATCTGAAACATTTTTATCTGTATATAAAACGCTGTAATCATTCCAGAGCTTACCAGTTGGCATTGTTCTAAAAATAATCAAAAGAACGCTGACGGCAAGCGCAAGAATTACAGGAACAATTTTCTTTATAACTTTCATATCAACATCAAAAGTTTATATTTATAAAAAATTTTAAATCAATTCTATTTAAGCAGGGAGAACGCCAATCCTATTATAAAACCTAGAAGACAGCCCAAAATAACCTGCATTGGAGTATGACCATTCACTTCCTTTAGAGGTTTATATTTTTCTATAATTTCTTTTTTTTCAAGAAGACGTCCAATTTCATTAATTTTTTGAGCCTGCATTCCGCTTGATCTTCTAACTCCCATTGCATCCCTGATTGTAATAAGGAAAAAGGCAAATGAAAGAATAAAAATATCTGAATCGACACCGTTTCTAAATGCAATTGTAGTACAAAGCGAAGAAACCAAAGCTGAATGACTTGATGGCATTCCCCCAGTACGCCAAACCATTACTTCAAGAAGTTCTCCAAAAGAATGAATTCTTCCGTAAATTAGATTAATAATAGCTTTTAAAAACTGAGCACCGAGCCAGCTGAAAACGCAAGCCAGAAAAATAGGACTTGTAAAAAATGTTTTTAACTGTTCTCTAAAAGGTGACAAGAAATACTCCTTTATTTACCTTATTATATCATTTATTCAACAAATTTACTAGCACAAAAAAAATATAAAAAATATACTGTCTTCATGGAATTCAAAGATTTTACAGCTGGAAATGATGATGACGGCCGCCGTTTTGATAAAATCATAAGAAAATTTCTTCCAGAACTTTCACTTTCTGAACTTTACAAACTTATGCGAAAAGGCTTAATCAAACTAAATAAAAAAAAGGCTGCACCGGAAGTAAAAATTCAATCCGGAGATGTGATTTCGGTAGCAGGATTTCTGCTTGAAAAAACTCAAACTGCAAATAAGAGCATGCAAACCACAAATCGACCGCAAACTGCTCCAGATAAAACTGATTCGCATCCCCATGTACAATCTCTTTCCGCTAAAAATGAATCAAACCTTGAAAAATCCATCATTTTCCAGAACGAACATCTTTTGATTTTAAACAAAACTTACGACATAAATGTTCATGGGAAAAATTCACTTGCACAAATTGTAGAAGATTATTACAAACAAAATTCAAATAAAACTTCCCTAGCCTTTACACCAGGCCCGCTCCATCGTTTAGACAGAAAAACCACAGGAATTATCGTTTTTTCCTGGAGCATAAAAGGCGCACAATGGTTTAGTGAAAATATAAAAACTCACGCAATCAAAAAGACTTACGTTGCAATTTTACAGGGAACTTTGACCGAGCCGCAAAACTGGTCTGATGAAATTCTAAAAGACGGCACCACAAAAAACGGATTCACCACTGTAAAAGTGATTAGTGCCACCAAAAAAAACGCAAACGCCCGCACTGACGAAAACGCATCAAATCCCAACGCAAAATCCGCCCTTACAAAAGTTACGCCGCTAAAAACAGGCTTTTACAAAGGCATTCCCGTAACTTACGCTCAAATCCAGATAGAAACCGGCCGCCAGCACCAAATTCGTGCACAAAGTTCCGCCCACGGCTTTCCTCTTTTAGGCGATACCGCTTATGGAGGAAAAACTTTGCATTATAAAAACCGTGATTTTTTTCTGCATGCCTGCAAATTAGAATTTCCGTCCGAAAATCCTTTGAATTTGCCGGCATTTGTAGAATGCCCGCACCCCGCCGAATTTGAAAGTTTTCTTGCGGAATGCAGGTTTTAGAAATTGAACTTAATATTTAAATGAACGAATAGCGATAACATAACATGCAGTTCCTTTATTGCAAGTAGTCTGCCAATTCCATGGAAAATCATGAATCATTGCAAGTTCAGCATCTTTCTCGTCTGCTTCTGAAGACCAGTAATTATCGTTAGGAAAATTATATTTACTATTTTTTAGATTGTCATATATATAAGCCAACTCTTTTAGTGATGGTAAATACCAGTCTGAGAATCCGCCACCTCTGAATTTTTTACAAGCTTCTTTTGATTTTTCCCAATTAACCCAAGCTATAACATCACTACATTCATAGGCCCTGTGATTTTCTACATGGATTACAATTCAGCCTCCAGGTCCTATATCACCAATTTTTGGAGTTATGCCTTTTTTAGCAAAATCTGTAGCACCTTCAAAAGTATAAAAATATTTACATGCTTCTTTAAAGCTGATTGTTGAGCGATTGCCATTTTTCTGAAAGTCATTAACATCAAAAACCCGAACAGCACGAATAATACTTTCCATACATTCGGCCATTTTGCGCTTTGTACCAGTATCAAAATACTGTACCCAAACAGTAGATTCTCCATATCTGTCATATTCTATCTCTGACGTCAAGACTCTTGTATTATCACTTATTATTCCTGTTTGTTTTAGATTCTTATAGATATAATCCAACTGTTCTTTTGTTGGTAACTTCCAGTCTGAGTATCCACCGCCTTTGAATTTTCTACAAAATTGATTTGCCAGAACCCAATGGTCTACACCTAAAACATCACTGCATTCATAGGCTTTTTTTCCTTGAATTAAGAATACAGTTCCACCACCTGGTCCTTTATCACCAATTTTTATAGATGATGCATTTGAATAACTGTCATCATAATCATAACTATTATCATAATCATAGCTATCGTAATTATAATTATTACTGTTACCGTAATCATAACTATAATCATCATAATCATCGTCATAATCATCGTCATCATCATAATAACTATAATTATTTCCGTAATCATAGCTATCATCATCATCATCATCGTCATCGTCATAATAATAATTGTTATTATTCGAATATGAAGGTTTTACATTTTCTGTTTGACGATTGTTATTTGGGTTAAAGTCTGAAACATTAAACTCTCGAACAGCTAGTACAGCGTTTTGCTTATCCAGCCAGCATAGGACTTTCTTCCATTCTTAAAACTTATCATATATGCACATTTAGGATGATCTTCCGGGCATGTTGAAGACCAGTAATTTGCATCAGAATCCATTATTTTTGTTTTTACCAGATTTTCATATATAGAATTTAATTGCTCTATACTTGGCAAATACCAGCCTGACTTTCCGCCGCCGTTATAGGTTTTAGAATAATCTTCTGCCTGTTTCCAATCCGTAAGCCAGAAAAGATCAGCACATTCATAGGCAGTTCTTCCATATATGTAAAAGATTGTTCCACCACCTGGGCCTTTGTCACCAATTTTTGGCGAATTTTTTGACTGAGCAAAAACCGATAATTGAAAAATAACCGTAGAAATAATTAAAGCAA
>JAILCM010000081.1 GCA_024680155.1 Treponema sp. | reverse complement strand
CTGAAGGAAAGTTCCCCCTACTTCTGGAAGACGTTTTGCCATATAAGCCGGAATTTCATTCTGCGGTGTGATTGGATATGCAAAGTAGAAACGACAGCCGGCACGAACCGCAGCCTCAGCAATTGCTTCGTTTCCTTTCATCAAAACTTTTTCTGCCATTATTCAGCCTCAATTTCAATTACGCAGTCCGGGCACATAGTTGCACACATACTGCAGGCAATACAGCTTGCCTCATCAATACATACAGGAAAACTTACTCCCTGTCCGTTTGTTTCTTTTGACATTTCAAGAATCTTTTTTGGGCAGACACGGATACATAGCCCGCAGCCCTTACAGCGTTCCTTGTTGATTAAAGGTCGTCCTTTAGCCAATTTTTCCTCCAACTGCACCGTGACTGCAATGCCCAATAAGGACAGGCTGCCATCTTCGGCACAAATTTTAATAAATGGATTCTATAATTGTATAATATCTAAAATGTAAGCTTTATACAATACAGTTTCACTAAAAAAATGTAATATTATTAAAGTTTTGCAGTGTGATTAAAAAGCCTTTGCAATCTGTTCTGCTACATAAAGCCCAGAAGCAGAAGACTGACTTAAAGAATGAGTCCAGCCAGAACCATCTCCAATAAAGTAAAGACTGTCAAAACCTTTTGCACGCAAATGTTCATCTACATCAACTGTGTTGTTATAGAATTTACATTCAACGCCATAAAGAAGGTTATCATCATTTACCATACCAGGAACCAGATGGTCCAGCGCCTGAATCATTTCGATAATGTCATCCAAAATACGTTTTGGAAGAACAAGGCTTAAATCACCAGGCTCTGCATTAAGAGTTGGAAGAACAGTATTTTCTGCAATGCGGCTTTTAGTAGAACGCTTTCCACGGATTAAATCTCCATAACGCTGAACAATTACACCGCCACCAAGCATGTTAGAAAGTTTGATGATAGCTTCACCATATTCAGAACTATCATCAAAAGGTTCTGTAAAGGTTTTGCTTACCAGAAGCGCAAAGTTAGTATTGTTAGTTTTAAGAGCCACATCCTCAAAAGAGTGCCCGTTTACGGTAATACCGCCGTTTGTATTTTCAGTAACAACAGCGCCAGACGGATTCATACAGAAAGTGCGGACAAGATCCTCATAAGTTTTTGTTCGGTAAGTAATTTTACTTTCGTAAAGATCTTTTGTAATATGATTCCAGATTTCATCAGGACATTCAAAGCGCACACCAATATCAACACGATTTGAACGGGTATGAATCTTAAGTTTTTTACAAACATCTTTTACCCATTTACTTCCAGAACGACCAGCTGCAACAACCACTTGATTTGTATAGATTTTAAAATCAGCAGTTTCAACCTGATATTGAAAATCTTTTTTTGCCCCATCCTGATTCAGTTTTATTGAAGAAACCTCAGTATTCGTAAGGATTTCTACCTCATTTGCCTTCAAAAAATTAATCAGTTCTTTGTAAATAACCTGACCATAGTCTGTTCCAAGGTGACGGATATCAGCATCCAAAAGATGAAGGTTATGCTGAGTACAGATTTTCTTAAAAAACGAAGTCTTGGAAGTATAAAGACGTGGAAATTCAAGATTTTTATTTTCGCGCGCAGAATACTGCTTAAAAAAGTTTTCGTTACAGCTATCAACCGTACGCATCAGCTCAAGAGCCTTTTCCTTACCGATTTTTTCCCAAAGGTTTCCGCCAAAATCATTAGTAATAGGAAATTTTCCATCCGAAAAAGCGCCTGCTCCACCTTCCCCATCCATAATTGAACAGGTTTTACAGCGAACACAGTTAGTCTTATTTTTGATTGCCGGGCAAATACGTTTTTCAATGGAATTGCCCTTTTCAATAATAATGATATTAAGTTTTGGGTTCTGATTCACAAGACCATAAGCCGTATAAAGCCCCGCAGGTCCCGCTCCGATTATTGCAACATCATAATTTTCTTTCATTTTTACGTCCTGAGTGTATTTATTATAACAGAAAATTTGCTTTTATGATATAATTATTCTCAATCGTCAAATTATGTAATTATAATTCAGAAATGATTACAATCACTTTAATTATATCACTAAATCCTGTAAACTTTCCTTATATCTACTTCTACGCAGGCAAAAATGCATAAATGGAATTTGAAAATGAATTACGAAAATAAAAAAACAGACAAAAGCCAGCTTCCAAATTACAATTCCCTTGCAGCTGCGCTTGTTGACCTTTTTGGAACTTCGGTTGCAATCACACAAACAGACAGACTTTCTGGCGGAGACATAAACAAAGCTTACGGACTTACACTCAACACTGGCGATAAAATTTTTATGAAAGCCAATGCAAAATCAAATGCCGCATTTTTTACAAGCGAAGCCGCAGGATTACAAGCCATAGCTGCCACAAAAGCAATCAAAACTCCAGAAATTCTTTGCACAGGAACTGATGATGGCGAAGATGTGGGCTACAGTTTTCTTCTTTTAAAATTCATTAAAAGCGCAAGCCCCCGCAAAGATTATTGGGAAATATTTGCCCGTGAACTTGCCACAATGCACAAGGCAGATACAAGTGCAATCGTAAAAGGTTTCGGCTTTTCACAAGATAACTTTCTTGGTGCAAATCCACAAATAAACACGCAAACCACAAAATGGATAGACTTCTTCCGCGAAAACCGACTTGCCCCTCAATTCAAAAAAGCAGATTCATATTTTACACCAGAAGACCGTACTAAAATTACAAAACTTCTTGATAATTTAGACCGCTTCCTTGTTGAACCAGAAAATCCTTCCCTTTTACACGGAGACCTTTGGGCTGGAAACGTAATGTGCGGACCTGACGGAAAAGCCATGCTGATTGATCCGGCCACTTATATAGGACACCGCGAAGCAGATTTAGCGATGACAGAGCTTTTTGGTGGATTTCCACCATCTTTCTACGATGCCTACCGTGAAGCATTTCCATTGCAATCAGGATATGAAGACCGACATGACCTTTACAATCTCTACCAGCTTTTGAATCACTTAAATCTTTTTGGACCGACTTATCTTGGGCCAGTTTTGAGTATTGTAGGAGAATATGTTTAATTCTTCATCACTCAAAGTCTTCAAAGTCTGAATTGATATTGATTGACTTACGTTCCATTCGATTTTTTGATTTTTGCTTTTGTTTTAATTTTCCCTTGCCACCATCTCCATCCGATGAACTCTTAGTTAAATCATTATTTGTAAAAATGCTCATGGATTTTTCACTTTTAAGTCTTCTCTGTCGTACTTCACCTTCCAAAAAACGTGAAGTTTCCGTCTTTTCAATAAGAAGGTCATTGGCACTATTGAGCATAAATGAATAATGAGCATCTTCACTTTCTTCCAGGAATTCAGCAGCCTGTTCCAAATCAACAAGAGAAATCCCGGCTTTTTTCTTTCCTTCAATTTTGCAATTTTCACGGATTTTTTTGGCAAGAATCGCTTCCGAAAAACGAGCTCTATCCCCAAGTGCAACCAGTGCTTTCTGAATTTCATTTTGAAGTGATGTAAGTTTTGTCATTTTAAAATCCTCTTGTTAAAACAAATCAAGCATAGAATCAAGATAAACTGCCTCGCGAAGTTCAAGCTGATGTTCCGGTTTTGTCATATAATATAGAAGAAACTCAAAAATCATTGCACTTCCAAGCCCGCGTCCTTCAATTTTAAAATTTGAAAATCCCATTGGAAGATATTTTTCCTGAATCTCGCCAATTCCTATAAAGGCAGGATTTTTCATCGCTTTTGAAAACATGTAGCCTTCCTGGCCACCTTTTGCAGTGCATTTGTGGTCTGGAACATTTTGGCCAAGATTTTTTCGGCTTACATTTTCATAGCAGACTTTACGGAACTGACAATTGATATCGCAGCACTCATTACAAAGGAATTCAACTTTATCTTTTTGAGTATGCAAAAGACCTTCCAAAAGTTCAAACTCTTTATTCAAACGGAAATCTGGAACAACGTATTTAAAATCCTCGCGATTCAATTCAGAGCGAAAATCTTCAAAATCAGTCAAAACCTTTGTGGTCGAAGAAACAAGGTACAGCCTAGGATAGTTTTCTTTCAGATAATCCGCCAGCAAATCAGAATGAACGATTACGCCGTTTGGAACAGATTTTTCTGCCGCTTCAAAAAGTCTGCACAAATAATTACATTCTTCATCCACCAGATGTTCTTCTCTAAGCAAAGAATTAGTAAAGGTCAGTCTTGCCGAAATCCCAAACTCTTTCATCAAGATAAGAACATCCCGTGCATCAGCATTTCCAAAACTAGTTCTTCCACCGCCCCAAAGAGCACCCTCAGGAGCCCCATAAATTGAAGCGATATTACACCAGTCGTAAAACCATTCCCGCCGCTCGCGAAAAATCGGCAAAAAGACGCGGTAAAAATCGTAGAACTCAAAAAGTCCCGGAAGATGATAGTGAACGCTATCTACCATACCTGTGTAAGCCCGCTGGCGGGCGTTGTTCAATAGCAAAGCGTTAAAAAAAATGCGCAGGCATTTTTTAGCTTTACATTCCATACCACTGTGCCGCAGTCTGATCCGCCAATTGCAGCAAAACTACAAGCGGATTCTGCAAAAAAAGCGAATAATTAAAAGATTCACTTTCCGACAAATCAGAAAATCCCATGTGGCGGCTTACGGCTTCAATTACCATACGGTTATGAATCATCTGCGGAAAAATCGCAAGCATTATTAAAACTGATTCGTTTCCGTGACCAAGATTTCGGTTATCGCCTTTAACTTTGTAGAAAGGCTGTTTTATCCAGTTTCCGTTTATATCTTTTGTGTTGCGGTATTCGGTGCCATAAAAATTTGTTTTGCAAAAATCGTGGCAGAGAGCAGCAATAAAAATATCTTTTGCAGTTACTTCGTATTTTTTTCCTTCAGGGGAATTATAAAAGTTTTCAAGTAAAGGCTTGGCAAAAATTAAACACTGATGAATAACGCTCAAAGTATGAAGCGCAAGTCCACCTTTAAAATTGCCGTGGAATTTTGTAGAAGCAGGTGCCGTCCAGAAATCTGATTCATCAAGAAAATCCATCAAAGCCGCAGATTCAGAAGCGTCCTTTATTAAATAATTAATCATTTCGATGATTCCAGGTTTTATAGCTTCCTGCATTACAGTTCCATTTTGCTGAACCGGTGAAAATTCATCATAAATTGAAAGAAGCTCGTAGATGTCGTTGTAAACTTCGTTTTTTTGTTCGTCTGTCATAAAAATCCTCATACACATAATAAAGATATTATAAAAAAAATACAAACAATTTAGAAAAATACTCCCGCAGGAATCGAATTTTATTGCAAAATGGTAATCTCTACGCGTCTATTCTTGGCGCGGCCTTGGTCGGTGGTGTTATCGGCGATGGGCTTTTTTCCTCCACTGCCTTTACAGATAAAACGTTCGGCTGCAATTCCTCGGGCAACAAGAGCATTTACGATTGAATGGGCTCGCTCCAAAGAAAGCTGCATTTCGCCCTGTTCACGGCCGATACTTGCGGTATGACCTTCCACCAAAAACATAGAATCAGGCGCTTTTTTAAGAATCTGTACAATCTGGTCAAGGCGCGATTTTTCAGAATCCAAAAGTTCAGCACTATCAGGCTTAAACTTCAAATCACTCATTGTAAAACGCAGGCCCGCATTCGTCTTTTCAAACTCAATATCAGACACAGTTTCAATTGCAACTCTCTGAATCACAGGCATAAGTTCTTCTTCATCAACTCTAGGCGGATATTCAGTAAACAGATTAAGCGTTCCCCTAAAATTATATGAGTTTCCATCTTTGTAAACAAAAGTTTCATCAACCTTATCGCGAATATAAACAGCCGCCCCATTTTCCATGCTTACAAAAACATCAGCCTCATGCGAGCCCATTGCACTTTTCAACTCACTATCCCCATCCAGATCAACAATCGAACCGCCATACCTTGTAGCCCATTTTGCCTTAAAAACATAAACCGGAATTCCATGATAATCGGCATCACGAGTGTAAGAATACTGAACATACATCGGAATCCTGGTAAAAACGCCCTTATTCAAAGGATCAACCGCCCGCTCCGACTGCGACTCCCAACTACTTCCCATAGAAATCTTTTCCCGCGAATAAACCGGAAAACTTCTAAAACTTGGAAACCCGTTATCCTCAATCATCGTAAAAGTGCCGTCAGAAGCAATCTTAAATATAGAAGAAATTGAATCATGCAGACTTTTCCCCACAACCGAAGCCGCCCTTTTAGTATCCTGATCAACGTAAAAATCCCCTTCGTAAATATTCACGCCATCTTTTTGCACCGGACTAATAAACGACCGAATCTCCCTGCTAAAAAGCCCCACATATTTCCCGTTATCCTTGCGGCTCAAATCTGACCGTTCCACAAGAATATAATTTTCCGAGCCTGTGTAAGTGATGACATTTTGAGAAAAACAAAGCCCAACCGTCAATAAAAAAAGGCCGTAAAAAGTACAAATTTTCTTCATAGGAATATTTTATAATGGAAATTGATGGTGGTAAACACATTTTTATCTTTAAAGGAAAATATTAATTTTCATTATTTTCCATAACTCTATTGTTAATAACCTATATTTAAGGTAAACTATCTTACTTATATTATTATTTATACAGCGAATTCGCTGTTTCGTAGTGGAGAACGTTTATGTCAGAAAAAGGCACAAATCAGTATTACATTACCAGACAGGATTCCACAGAATCTAATGCCCGCAGCTACCCGCGAAAATTTCCATTCGCAATTGCTAAAGCCAAAGGCTCATGGGTTGAGGACGTAGAAGGAAACAAATATCTG
>JAILCM010000076.1 GCA_024680155.1 Treponema sp. | reverse complement strand
TAAGCCGAAGTGGTTCTACAATTGCAGGTGCTCTTTTTACAAAAGTTGACCGTAAAGCTGCCGGTGATTATTCATTCATCGTTTCTATTCCAGCAATTTTGGGAGCTTTTGTTCTTGAATTAAAGGATTTAGGTGAAGTTTCTTCAAGCGTTGGAATTGCTCCTCTTATTGCAGGATGTGCCGCCGCTTTTGCCGCTGGTTACGTTTCTCTTGTATTTTTGATGAAGCTTATTCGCCGCGGAAAACTCCAGTGGTTTGCATGCTACCTTATTCCGGTTGCAATTTTGGGATTGATTTTCTTAAAATAATCCAGGAGATTTTATGAAAGCCGTCTATAATGATTCATCCGTTCCAGAAAAAGAAGCCAAAGCGCGGTATTTTTTTCCAGAAAACATAATGATGGAAAATGCCGCTAGTGCCCTCGAACGCGAAATAGACGGATTTTTTGGTACCACGAACAATTCAGAATGTAGAACTGATTTTTGTGACGACAACAATTTTAAGCGCAAAAATGATTTTTATACATGCCACCCCAACCACGCCAAATCCATCCTTATTTTGTGCGGAAGCGGTAATAATGGTGGGGACGGTCTGGCACTCGCAAGACGTATTTATGGCAAATATGATGTAAAAGTCGTCCTGATTTCCGCTCCAAAAACAGATGAAGCCAAAACTCAGCTAAAAATGGCACAGTCAGTTGGTGTAGAGATTCTAGAACTCCAGCAGTTTGAACAAATTACAAATCCAGAACAAAATACATTAAAAAAATCGGATGAACCATTCGTGAATCCAGTTTTAGTACCAGACGTAATTGTTGACTGCATTTTTGGCACAGGATTCCACGGTGAACTTCCAGCCAATATCAAATCACTTTTAGAAAAAATTAACGAATCACCAGAATATAAATCAGCTTACAAGATTGCATGTGACATTCCAAGCGCATTATATTTTAAAGCTGATGTAACCGTTACGATGGGCGCTCTTAAATCAATTTTGTTTTCAGATAAAGCAAAAGACGTAACTGGAAAAATAAAAGTTGCAGACCTTGGAATAAACAACTCAATTTTTGAAAAATGTGCCGCTCCCGATGCCTTTTTAATAGAAGAAATTGACGCAAAATTTCCGCTACGAACAAAAAAATCCGCTCATAAAGGAACTTACGGCCACACAGCAGTTTTTGCAGGAGAAAAATCTGGCGCGGCAATTATAGCGGCAGAATCGGCACTTGCCTTTGGAAGCGGACTCACAACCTTGGTAAAATCTGAACGCTCAAATCTTGAACAGTTCAAAATCACACCCGAACTAATGATTTCAGATTCAATTCCAAAAACGACAACTGCAATTCTTCTTGGCCCCGGACTTGGCACCCCAGATGAAAAAACGCTCGACGCTATAAAGGAATGGTTCAAAGCTGGCACAGACAAAGCAAAAACTCAAACGCACGCCCACACTGCGACCGACAATCCGGCTTCCAACACATCAGCCAATCAAACTTCCCGTGCCCTAGTTCTTGATGCCGACATGCTCTCTTACCCTAAAATTGTGGATTTTCTTAAAGAATTATGCGAAACATCCACCCAAAACACACCCGCCATCACAAACAGCACAAATCACACCAAATCAAGCAGCACACACGCAGACTCCGTTTCCATTGCTAGCGCACTCCGCATCATCCTAACACCGCATCCAAAAGAACTCGCAACACTTTATTCTGCACTAGGTTTTGAAAATTATACCGCAGTTCAGGCAGCACAAAACCGATTTAAAATTGCAGAAAAAATCATACAAAAATTCCCACAGCTTACACTTATAATGAAAAGCGCAAACACAATAATCGCGCAAAAATCACCAGAAACAAACGCGAAAGATTTTTCAGACGCAAGAACCGAATCGCAGAAAACGACAAAAACTTCTGAAGTTGATTTTTACATAGTTGCAGAAGGAACTCCTGCTTTGGCAAAAGGCGGTTCGGGAGACGTTCTTGCAGGAATGACCGCTTCACTTTTGGCACAAGGATACAGCGCAAAAGATGCCGCAATCACCGCAGTTTACGCGCATGCCATTGCGAGTACAAACTTTTCGGGCGGAATGGGCTGGAATCTTTCACCACAAGCGCTAATAGGACAGATTTCCGCCCTTACTAAATAAAACTTCCCTAAAAATTACGCCACTTAACGTCCAAAAAATCGCCATAAAAAATTTACTTTTTGTACTTTACCCCTTATCATAAGTTCTAATGGAAGCTAAAATAATTAACGCATTTTTAACTGAAGGTATCAATGCCTTTCAATCAATGTTCGGAATAAAACCAGAATCAAAAGAACCACATTTACTGGACATCCACGCTGGACACCCTTGGGAAATTTCAGGTTTACTTGGAATTACAGGAGATTTTCGTGGTGTAGTTGCATTCCGTCTGCATAAAACTCTTGCAGGAAAAATGCTCGCCCTT
>JAILCM010000035.1 GCA_024680155.1 Treponema sp. | reverse complement strand
GCTTTTATTACAAAAAAATAAGCGATGGCATAAAGAAAGAGGAGTAATACAAAGAGAAATTTTGGATTTCCTTTGCTTTTGTAAATGTTCGTGAGAGTATTGTCGAGGTTTTTGCTGTTATCTGGTACATTCGATTTTTTTTTTATGGGCAGTACTCCTTTAATAACAGTATTATAACACGCAAATAGTTGATTGGCAAAAAATACTATAATACGATTTTAGATTTAGGATTTTTTAAACTTCAAGCACAAAAACGTTCCATGAAAGCGGCTGAACTTTTGTAGATGCAATGCCATTCTGGAGGTTTGCAGTTTTATTTTGGGCTGGGGCTTTCCAGTCGTTGCCGTAAGTGCTTTTTGCTTCAAAATCCTTGCTGAACATTTCGTAGTGGGTGATTTTTGAAAAGCGTTGTGTTGCAGCAGAATCTGTGCTACCAATTTCGGTAAATCCGCGGACATCCAAATCAAAAGAATATTCTTCTTTTTCGCTGCGGTTTATTACAAAAATTGCAAGACGTCCTGATTTTTCGTCCCAGGCACACGCACTGTCTATATAGTTCACGCCGTTTTTGCCGGTGTACTGTGATGTGTCATCAATCGCATAGCCCGGCATGTCAAAGGTCTCGCTGTCTACGGCAACTTGCAGCGAAGTACCGCGGGCAAAATCAATCAGCTGGCAGAACGCATAATGAGTTGCGGCTTTCCATACATGGTCGTGGTTTGCACTTGCAAGGGCATTCAATCCGCCTGTCATACATCCTATTTTTACACGGTCCGCATGTCGCAAAAGTGCAAGCTGAATGGAAGTCATGCTCAAAAGCTTAATCATGTCTCCACCCGGAAATTCTCGTTCCGGCATATTGTCCGGGTCGTGGCGAATATATTTACGTTCAGGGTCAAAGTGATAGTGTGTCCGTGCCATATTGTAAACGCCGTAACCGGGATGCAGTTCGCTGAAAGGTTTTGGAAAGGCACCGTATTCATCAAAAGAAATATTTACTTTTCGTGGCGAGCGGTGTTTTGCCTGAATGTAGTCGAGCATTGCCGCTTCTGAATTAATAAAATCTTCGTAATAAAGTGAACCGCCTAGCAGCGACAGATTATCGCCCGGTTTTGCAATGTGGTAGTGGTGGAGTGCAAGATAATCAACCGTATCATAACACTGATCCATAACTTTAGCTTCCCATTCCGGATAATGTTCCATAAAAGAAGCCGAAGAACCGCACACTACAGTTTCTATAGAAGCATCAATCCATTTCATTGCTTTGGAAGCTTCGTGGCAGAGTGTACCGTAACCTGTAGGATTCTTTTCCCATGAGCCAAGCTGCCAGTGACCGTCCATTTCGTTACCAAGACACCATGTTTTTACACCGTAAGGATTTTCGTGTCCGTATTTGCGGCGTAAATCAGACCAGAAAGTTCCTCCTTCATGATTCGTATATTCAACACAATCCATTGCATCTTGCAAAGTTCCCGTCCCAAGATTAACCGTGTAAATTGGCGCAGTTCCAACCTTTTCTGCCCACTGCAAGTATTCATCATGACCAACATCATTTGGAATATACTGATACCATGCCGGGTCGAGGTGAACCTTACGCTGGTCGTGAGGGCCAATTGAATCTTTCCACTGCCAGGCTGAAACGAAGTTACCACCAGGCATTCGAACTGCAGGAAGTCCTGTGCCACGCAGAGCCTCAATAAAGTCTGTCCGGAAGCCCTGTGAGTCTGCTGTCGGGTGCTTTGGATTATACATGGTTCCATTTACCATAGTACCGATTGGTTCCAGGAACGCAGAAAAGAGACGAGGTGAAATCTCGCCAATCTTAAATTTCGGGTGAATAGTGATTCTAGCTTTTTTTGACATTTTGGACTCCGTGTCATTCCCGGACTTGCTCCGGGAATCCATATAAAACGTTTTATAAATTATAACATGGGTTTTCGGGGAATGGAATTGTGAAAATCTATAGAATTCTGGCATTTTTATTTAATGCTTTATTTCTTGTCGCATAATCTTTTTTTGTCTATAATAAATTCAGGTAATAACAATGTTAAAGATTATTTATGGTGATGTTCCGGAGGCGATATATAACACCTCTGTTTATTTTAATAATACATACCTCGATAAATGGATTACAGATGATTTCGCTAAAAAAATCATTAAGAAAATAGATAAAGCAGAAGTCTTAAGTCCTCAGGCAGTTGATAGTAAGGCTCTTGGTGTTATTCCTGTAACTAAGCTTTCGGGCGGCACAAAAACCTTACTCTTGATTTTAAATGAACCTGAGAAAATTTTTAATGCATCTACCTGTGGAGATAATTGCGCTCCGTATATCTTAAAGATTGCAGATTTGCTAAATCAAGATATCACGATAAATCTTCATCACATTATGGATTTTGGAGACAAAAAATTTACAATTGAGATTTTAAATACGCATACTATTGTGCACGACATGAAAGAACTTGTTCTTAATTCAGTGGATTTAATCAGATAGGAGTTCTTTATGAAAGGCAGTTATGAAGTTGTTGTAAAGAATCGGCGCATTCAATATAAGTTCACAATTAATCGTAATATTACAATTTTAAAAGGCGATAGTGCAACTGGAAAAACTACGCTGATAGAAATGATTCATGAATTCCAGCAGAATCAGGAAAGTAGTGGTATTTCTTTGTCATGCAAAAAGCCATGTGTTGTTTTGGATTCAAATAACTGGCAGCTGATTTTACAGAATACAAAAGAGAGTATAGTTTTTATTGATGAAGGAAATCCTTTTGTTACTTCAAAAGATTTTGCTGATGCAGTAAAGAACAGTACGAATTATTATGTTATTGCAACTCGAAATAATTTGTTTAATCTTCCGTACAGCATTCAGGAAGTTTATGGAATAAAAAATACATCTGGAAATAAGTATCAGGAAACAAAACGACTTTACAGTACGCTTTATAATCTGTATTCAAATAAAATCAGAATTAAGCCAAAACTTGTTATTGTAGAAGATGCAAAATCGGGCTTTGAGTTTTTTGATTTTGTCTGTAAAAGGTTTTCAATTCCATGCATAAGTGCAAAAAGTAAATCAAAGATTTATAAAGTTGCAATGGAAAGTAAAGAAGATGATATTCTGATAATTGCAGATGGAGCTTCTTTTGGACCTGAGATGGAAGAAATTTTGTCTTTGAAAAAGGCAATTAATATCGGCATATATTTACCAGAATCTTTTGAATGGCTTATCTTAAAATCTGATTTACTGAAGAAAAATGAAATTTCTGAAATTTTGGAAAATCCATCAGCTTATATTGAAAGTGCAGAACATTTTTCGTGGGAAACATTCTTTACATCTTTGTTAGTGAAGGAATCCAAAAATACTTATCTTGAATATAAGAAAAGCAAATTGAATCCGAATTATTTGCAAGACAAAGACTTCAAAAAGATTTTTGGATTGTTTGCTGATTTGTTTGATGTAAAAAATTAGACTTATATAATCAAAAATTAAACGCTTTCCAAAGATTTTATAACATTTGCAATAGATGAGTTTAGAACTGTTTTTATCTTTTTTAACTGCTCTTTTGAAAATTTGTCTGTTGTAAGTTTATCTATATTTGATGATTCTGATGTGTGAAATAGGATTTCTGGCGTTATTTCAAGAGCGGCTGATAATTGTAATATTAAATCAAAAGATGGCTTTGTAATTCCACATTCAATGTTTCCTATGGTTCCATTAGAAACATCGCATATTTCTGCAAGTTCTGCCTGAGTAAGGCCTTTTAACTTTCTATAATACTTCAGATTCTCCATGAAACATTTCTGATAATCAGCCATAAAATCATTTTAAATGATAATTTCTCGATTTGACACATGGTTATAATGAGTTTATACTTTATTTAATACTCATTTTAAATGAATAAGTAAGGAGTTTTATTGCAATGAAAAGATTATTTGTATGTATAACTGTATTAGTATTATTTACAAGTCTATTTTTGGGATGTTCTTCAGGAGCTGATTCAAACGGTAAATCACCTGTTGTCACTATTTCATATGATGAAGAAAAATCGCA
>JAILCM010000321.1 GCA_024680155.1 Treponema sp. | reverse complement strand
AGATTTTCGTTCAATTCACCAAATTCTTTGCGGGCAGTTTCTTCATGATTGAATACCTTTATAACTTTCTGGCCTTCAATCATTTCTTCTATAAAACCGTTTAATTCACCAACACTCTTCTGATTCTGACGGAAAGCATTTGCAGAACGTTTTCCAATTGCAGTAAGAAGGAAGGTGATAAGAATCATAGAAACTACCATAATTACGGTAAGAAGCGGACTCAAAATCATCATCATTGTAAAAACAGAAACGACTGTAATTGTAGAAGAGAAAAGCTGAGGAATTGTCTGACTCATCATTTCGCGCATTGTGTCGGTATCATTTGTAAAACGCGACATCAATTCACCGTGAGTATGGGCATCGTAGAATTTTATAGGAAGCTTTTCCATTTTTGAAAACAAATCTACACGCACATTATAAAGAAGATTTGTAGAAATATAGAGCATAAGTCGCGAATTACACCACGAAGCAACAACTCCGCACATAAACACAACAAAAACCCCAAGAATCATTCCGCCAAAACGTGCAATTCCAGCCTGAATTTCGGGAGTAAGAGTACTTCCTGCCGCTAAAAATTCCTGAAGCAATGGCAAAATGTATTTATTGATTGCAATTTTTGTAAACATTCCGCCCGCAACCGAAGCTCCAGAACTTATAACTACACAAAGGAAAACTACAAGCCACAAAGCCTTAAATTTTCCCATATATTGTAAAATTCGACCAATAGTTTTTTTAGCATTTTTTGGTTTTGCAAAACCTTTCTGTCTTACTGGTGGCATATTACTCACCTCCTTCTAAGTCAGCATCTCCACTACCCTGCTGCTGGCTTTCAAATACTTCGCGGTAAATTTCGTTATTTGCCAAAAGTTCATCGTGTTTTCCAATTCCGCTTATAACACCATCATCCATTACAATAATCATATCGGCTTCTTTTACAGAAGAAATTCGCTGTGCAATGATGATTTTTGTTGTATCCGGAGCAATATCGCGCAATGCAGTACGAATTCTGGTTTCTGTAGCTGTATCTACGGCAGAAGTGCTGTCATCCAGAATTAAAACTTTTGGATTTTTGAGCAAAGCACGTGCAATACAAAGTCTCTGCTTTTGACCACCAGAAACGTTTACACCGCCCTGACCAAGTTCTGTTTGATATCCATCTGGGAATGAATTTACGAATGAATCTGCATCGGCAGCCTTACAAGCGGCAGTAATCTGTTCATCAGTGGCATTTTCGTTTCCCCACAAAAGATTTTCGCGGATTGTACCACTGAACAAAACGTTTTTCTGCAAAACCATTGCAACTGAATCGCGCAGAACTTTTAAATCGTAATTGCGAACATCTTCGCCGCCAAGTTTTACCGAACCTGAATAAACGTCGTACAAACGTGGCACTAAAGAAACAAGCGAAGTTTTGGATGATCCGGTTCCGCCGATAATTCCAACAACTGCGCCACTCGGAATATTCAAATTGATATTGCGCAAAATGCAGTTATCTTCTTTTTTATTGTAGCTGAAGTTTACGTTTTCAAAAGTGATTGAACCGTCTTTTACATTTTTTACAGGATTTTCTGGATTTGCAATATCCGGCACTTCATCAAGAACTTCAAGAATACGATGATTAGATGCCTGAACCATTACAAGAGAAACAAAAACCATTCCGAGCATCATCATGGACATAAGAACCTGCGAAACGTAAGTAAAAAAGCTTATAAGCTGACCGGAAAGCATTGTTCCTGCAATAACCTGACGTCCGCCAAACCACATTACGGCAATCATTGCAACATACATTACAAGCTGCATGAGCGGCATCATAAAAATGATTACTTTTTCTGCATGAACCTGAGCTTTTTTTACATCAGCAGCGGCTTTTTCAAATTTATCTTCTTCAAAAGCGGCACGAACATAAGCCTTTACAATTCTTATTCCGATTAAATTTTCCTGAATTGCACCGTTCATTACGTCGAACTTTTTCATCATCTTTTCAAAACGTGGATAAGCCAGCGATGAAAAAGTGATTATTCCAATAGCAATAACCGGAATTGCAATTAAAAATAGAATTGCCATTTTTGAATTGATTCTGAACGCCATAATTGTACCGGCAATCATCATAAACGGAGAACGAACGCACATATGAATTAACATTCGGTACACGTTCTGAGTCATGTTTACATCGGTTGTAAGACGCGTAATCAAAGAAGCCGAGC
Source organism: Treponema sp. (assembly GCA_024680155.1). Lineage (GTDB taxonomy): Bacteria > Spirochaetota > Spirochaetia > Treponematales > Treponemataceae > Treponema_D. Next base: position 9,844 of record JAILCM010000321.1, on the reverse strand, counting down.
TGAATTTGTCTATATTTGCAAAAGAAAAACTCTGAATTTTGTCAAAAAGTCTCTTACGCAAATTATATGCAAAGCCCTGTGCCGCATAAGTAGAAAAAACAGTTCCCAAAATTCCACAAACAAGCGAAACTATGGCCAGCCCAATCATAATCAGTCCATATTTTGTAACAAAAGGCAAATCACTGTTTGCAATTCCTACATCAATAATTTTTGCCATTATAAAAGGAATTATAACTTCCATAACGACTTCGCCAATCATGGCAATTGGGGACAAAAACGTATTAACAACGTACTTTTTTTCGAGCCCCGTAAGTAATTTCTTGATTTTCATATTTTAAAGATATAAAAATGATTTGTAAAATTCTAGTACAAATCTATAAATTTGCGTTATGCAAATCTTAAATTTTAGACAGCCGGTTTATAAAAAAAGTGCCATTTTCTGCAGCTTTATTAAGGCATACAAAAAACAGCACAAAAAAACAAATAAGGAGCTTTTATTTTTTTATTTAGTTAGTTATTACTTCGGCGCTTGGATCAACAGAATATTCTTTACCGCCAATTGTAAATGTAACGGCTGTAAAGTCTATATCGTCAATCTTTTCACCGTAAGCAGGTGCCTTTATTAAAAGATACTTTGCAGTATCTGTTGGAACAAGCTTTATTGTAAGGTCAAAAGTTCCAGAAGGAAGATTCTGTCTTGCATAACTTGTAATCTGTTCTGAAGTTGGAGTCCAAACATCATCAGCAACAGTCCAGCAGCGGAAACCAGATTTTCCATTATTTTTTCCTTTGAGATTTACAATAATTTCTGTTCCTTTAGCTATAGCCTTTGGAAGTGGAAAACGGAACTGTTCAATATTTTTGGCATTAAAAGCAGCAGCCGCAGAATCTTCTACTTTAAATTCAGCTGTCTTTGTAAAAAGTTCCAAATCAATTGCGTCACCCATTGCCTTGTAACCAGCTGGACCTGGATGAAGTCCGTCATACATATATTCTTTCTTCATGCTTGGTTTATCTGCATTTCCGTCTGTAACAGCTGCATCAAAATCAATTACAGCATCAAAACCGCCGTTTTCAGATGAAGTTTCGCGAATCCATTTGTTTACAGTCTGTCTTACCTTTTCGCGGTTTGCATTATAATCATTTGTAGAAGCTCCAAAAGGAAGAATTGTTCCGCCGTAAACAAGAACGTTCTTTTTATGAAGTTTTGAAATCATTGATTTGTAGGTATTAATGATATTTGCAGCATTTTGATTTGCATAAATAATGTCATTAATTCCGTAAAGAATGATTACGTACGAAAGTCCTGTCTGTTCAAGAACATCTGTATTAAAACGTGCAACGCCATTTCCTGTTACTGTAGTTGCACCAATTCCCTGATTCAAAACTGCAACATTTTTTGTAGCTTCGTTATTCTGAAGTCTTGTTGCAAGCACATCACTCCAGCGGTTATTTTTATCGTCGGTAGTTCCGCGTCCGTCTGTAATTGAGTCACCAAAACAAACTACAGCTTTATTTTCTTTTTCAGAAAGTACATCGATTGCAGAAATTGTATACCACTGTGTAAATTTTCCAAAGTATGGAAGTTTATCTGCGCTAAGACAGTTTCCAGGCGAATAGAATGAATTAGCTCTTGCACCAACGTGGCCTGTGATTTTTCCAGGAAGAGTTTCGTAGTAAATTGTGATTGCAAGTTCTGTAAGCGGGTCAAAAGCAAACTCAAAAGTGTCGGAAGTTACATCTTCACCAGCTGGAATGCTTACACCAGATTTTCCATTAAACGGAACGATTGTATCTGTGTCGGTAAAGATTCGTCCTGTTCCCTGTCCATCAGCTTTAGCAATATGAACAGAATTGATTACCATTTCTGCTTCACCTTCGCGGTTTGTTAAAGAAAGACGGATTTTTTCACCACCAATAGAAGTTCTAACAACCTGACGCAAAGTCCATCTATCGCTGATTGGAACTGCTTTTGATTTGTCAAAATACTGCGAAGAAGACCATGTTCCACAATAAGTGCCGGCACTTTCATTTACAATCTTTGGCATATTTCCAGAATCCACAAATTCAATTTTGTTTGAATTATTAGAATTATTTGAGGATGAATTGTCAGTCGAATTATTTACACTCTGACATCCAAAAAACAAAAATACTGTCGAAAAAACAGCTAGTAAAACGTTTAACCTTTTCATGGTTATTATAATAAAGCAAAAAAGAAAGAAATCTAGTCGGTGTTATCCCCTAAAAAATTTGGAACTAGCAGTATTTTTGGAGAACGTCGTTTAATTTGTCAAGATTTAGTGGTTTGGAAATAAAAGCATTCATTCCAACAGCAAAGGCCATCTGTCTGTCTTCTTCAAAAGCATTAGCAGTCATGGCGGCAATTGGAATAGAAGATTTTCGTCTGTCTGGTAAAGAGCGGATTGTTTCAGTTGCCTGGTAACCGTTCATATTCGGCATTTGAATATCCATAAGAATCATGTCGTAATAGCCGGCTTCTTTTTCGCGCATAAGATTAACTGCTTCAACACCATCAACGGCTTCTTCAACAATAAGATTTTTTTCTTCAAGGAAATCACGGGCAATTTCGCGGTTTAAATCATTATCTTCTACAAGAAGAACGCGTTTTCCGGCAAAATCAATATCTTCAAGTTCTTCAATCAATTCTTCTGGATATTTTGCAATGCTCTGTAAGCGGAAATTCAAACTTACAATTACAATCGTTCCAACATTAACTTCGCTTCTAACTTCAATTGCACCACCCATCAAATCTACAAGACGTTTTGCAATTGACATTCCAACACCGGCACCTTGAATTCCACTTTGGGTAGAAGAACGTTCCCGCGAAAATGTGTCAAAAATCTTATTAAGGAATTCTTTTTTTATACCAACGCCAGTATCTTTGATGATAAATTTGTACGAACCGTAACCAGGAACATTACTTCCAAGCTGCTCAATTGTGTAAGTAACAGTTCCACCTTCTGGAGTAAATTTAATTGCATTTGAAAGAATGTTCAGCAAAACCTGATTAAGACGAACAGGGTCGGCAAAAACTTCTTCACTAACAAGATTTTCAAATTCGTAAACAAAATTTATTCCTTTAGATTCTGCATTTCCGCGGATAATTTCGACCATTTCATCACTACAAAGACGGAAATTAACAGGAAGTTCTTCTATTTTAACAAGTCCGCTTTCAATTCGGCTCATATCAAGAATATCATTCAACAAATCAAGAAGATGCATTCCCGAAAGTTCAATTTTATCTATACAATCAATAACTTTTTGGGGATTATCGGAATATTTTCGTGCCATATTTGCAAAACCAAGTACGGCATTCATTGGAGTTCGAATATCATGTGAAATATTTAAAAGAAATTTATTCTGAACAGCGTCTGCATCATCTCTTGCGTCGGACGCTTCTTTTCTTGCTTTTTTTAAAGCACGAGACATGTGAATTAGACCTAAAATCAAAATTGCAGACAAAACTGCCAGCAACGAAACCAAAATCTTCATGCTCAAATATTTTACCACAGTTTATTTAAAAAAACATAATAAAAAAACATATACTTTCGCATTTTTTTTCATTATATTTAAAATGATTTAGATTTTTTTAATAAAATATTTTAATTGAGTTATAAATGGTTGCCACAGCAATCTATACCAAAAGGAGTTACAGAATGAGTAAAAAGAAGATTCCAATCACACTTTTGTGCGGATACCTTGGAGCTGGAAAAACTACACTTTTGAACCGCGTTCTTACAAATCAGAAAGGCTACAAAGTTGCAGTTATTGTAAATGATATTGGCGAAGTAAACGTAGATGAACGCCTTATTTCTAAAGAAGCTAAAATTGAAGATTCAAGCAGCCTTGTTCCGCTTACAAACGGATGTATCTGCTGTACTTTAAAGAGCGACATGGTTACTCAAATTGAAAATTTGATGAAAAGCGGAAAATTCGATTACATTATGATTGAAGCTTCTGGTGTTTGCGAACCAATGCCAATTGCTCAGGCTATTGAACAGATTGAAATTGGTAAGCTTGATAACGTTGTTGGTGTTGTAGATGCAAGCCGCCTTGTTGATGAATTTGATGAAGGAAAAGCTCTTCTTAAAAAAGACATTGACGAAGAAGACATTGAATCTCTTTTGATTCAGCAGATTGAATTCTGTTCTACTTTGATTATAAATAAGCGCGACCTTGTTACAGATGAACAGATGAAAATGGTTCGTGCGGTAATCAATAAGATTCAGCCAAGTGTACGTGTTATTGAAACAACTCGCTGCGAAGTTCCTGTTGAAGATGTAATTGGTACTGACCGTTTTGATTTTGAAACCGTTTATTCAAGTGCCGGCTGGGTAAAAGCATTGGAAGAACACGATGCTCACGAAGATGAAGACGATGATGATGACAACCGTGACGAACACGAACATCATCACGACCATGATCACGAAGAACACGAGCACCACCATCATGACGACGATGACGATGACCACGACGAGCACCATCACCACGAACATCATCATCACCATGAACACAAACACGAAGGCGAAAGTGAAGATGAATACGGAATCGGTTCATTCGTTTATTATAGAAGAAAGCCGTTTGACCGCTTAAAGTTAGACCAGTTTGCAGCACGATGGCCAAGAAACATCATTCGTTCAAAAGGTGTTGTTTGGTTCAGCGACGAAGAAGACATGGCTTACGTTCTTGAAACTTCCGGTCGCCAGATTCAGGCTGGATATTCTGGAAACTGGCTTGCAAGCTGCCCACCAGAAGAACAGAAAAAAGTTCTTGCTGAAGAACCAGAAATGCGCAAAGACTGGGATGAAAAAGTTGGCGACAGAATGATTAAAATGGTAATTATCGGCCGCCACTTAGACCGCGCTCAGATTGAAGCAGACTTAGATAAGTGTCTGGCTAAATAAAAACAGTATATCAGCTAGATAAATATAAAAAAAACGCGGCTCGGATTGAAGTGCACTTCAGATTTTCACCAGCGAGTCGCGTTTTTTATTATACTATTCTAGAACGTACTAGAACTTTCCGCTGCGATGTGAATAGCCGGAACGGTTTACTGTAGTTCCACCATGCGAAGAAGAAGAACTTGTTTGCCGAGCTTCTCTTGTTACAGAGTTACGAATAAAAGTATCTTTTCCATCATTTACTTTAAGAGCATCCTGTGGAAGAAAGTTAAACGCAATAGAAGCTTCATGAACAGAAGTTAATTTGCTGGCCATTCCCTTGCATGTTATTAACGCAACTATTGCACCAACTATTAATCCTACAATCAACGAAAATGGAAGATTATGTGACTTTTCTCTGTTTCCAACATCAATCGGCTTACCTTCTTCGGCTGCAATAAAGAATCTATCCAATTCATTCAGATAGTTTGAAAAACCTTCGTACCAGTTATCATATCTGAATTCACCCAAAAAAGATTTTTCAAGCTGGGCTTTTCCGTAATCGGTAAAAGTATAATGACCACGACTACCATGAGCGGCAAGGTCATAATCACGTTCTTCCATACTAAGCAAAAGAAGAATTCCATTACCTTCATTGCCCATTCCGCCACAATATCTTTCAAAAAAATACTGTGCATACGCTTCTACACCATAAGCATCAGGATAAGAAGTATCGATATCATCCATATCGGGAACAACGCCAATGTAAACACCGCAATTGTATTTTCTTGCAAGATTTTCACTTTTTGCACTCAAAGAATTAAGTTCATTTTTGCTAAGAAGATTACATTCATCAAGAACAAGAGAATCAACACCCCACAAAGAAAAAGGAGCGGCAACCATAAAAACAAGACTAAGAATACTTAAAAAGATTTTTTTCATAATCGCCATCTCCTAGAAAATAAAATAAAGAATGCTGGTAACAACTGCTGCGACACAAGCCGTAATCACAGCAAAAGTTCTCCAGAACTTGCCCTTATCAAGAGGTAAATCGCCAACCATTTTTCCAGTTTGACCGTTCATTGCAAAAATATAGTTTTTTCCGTTCCATTTTGTAGAAAGAACCCAAACCGGCAAAAAGGCATGAGTAACCTTTTCCTGAACAAATTTTACATCCTTTTTTGTAGCAGTAAGAGAATGATACCCTCCAATGCTGCTTTCTATTTGTGAAACGGCCGTATTTTCTGCACGATTTTTTGCACGCTTAAGACAGTCTTCGGTAGAAACATCGTAAAATTCTGCAAAAAAGCCCGGCAAATAAGACGGAGTAAAATCACGCAAATCCGCATAATCAAAAGGTTCTACAGAATCCATAAGCGCATCGTCCATTTTCTGGGAAGCATCAACCGAAATCTTTTCAAATTTTACAGTTCCGTTACGCTTAACATCATAATAAGACGTTGTGATAATTCTTTCTGTAGAAGTTGTCTCTATTCTTTGTTTTGTTCCTTCAAAAGTAATATCAGCATCAACATGACCATCAAAAAGCCAGAACGGAACGTAAACGCCCTTTATTTCTTCCATATGATTCTGAGCCGAGAATACCGAAGGAAGCAGTTTTTTACCTTTGTAATGTTCTTTTAACGCGTTAATTGCAGCCTGTTTTTCAAGCTTGAACGGAATGATTTTGTCAGGCATTTTAGCGCCTTTGAATCCGCTCGCAATTACCTGATTGTTTCCGCAGTACGGACAACTTGTTGCAGCAGTAGTTTCGTCACAAACAAGCCGAGCCCCGCAAGAAGGACAATTGTATTCTCGTAAATTAGGATCCTGAAATTCCTGCTGAGTAGGATCTGAAGTTTTAGCTTCATCTTTTTCTACAGCTTTTTCATTTTTTTGAGCATACTGCCTGTCTATCTGCTCAACTTCGTAAGAACTTCCACAATAATCGCATTCAAGTTTGTTAGACGCACCTACAAAATGAAGCGGACCACCACAAGCAGGACACTGGTAGTTAGTTGCTATTGCCATTTACACACCTGCTGGTCTAGGCTGACCACATTCAGCACAGAATTTACCTTTATTTACGGTACCACAAGAACAAGTCCATGTTGCAGGAAGAGGCTTTGGCTGGCCACATTCAGCGCAGAATTTTCCTGTATTAACGGTTCCGCAAGAACAAGTCCATGTTGCACCTGCTGCAGAAGCTGGAGCCTGGGTTGGAGCCGCTTGCGCCGGTTGAACAGGCTGCTGGTACTGCTGCTGGAATTGCTGTTGCTGCATCTGTTGTTGTGCCGCATTATTTGCCCCCATCTGGTAAAGATTCTGAGCGTTAACTCCGCCTGCCTGCTGAGCCATTCCCATTCCCATAAATGCCATTGCAGCACCATTCTGGTTACCAGCGGCAATCTTCATAGCATCAGACTGAGCACCAACAAGTTGAGCCGCTGCACGGGTTGGATCCATAAATGCCGCATTGCGCTGAAGTTCCTTGAGCATTTTTTCGTCTTCTTCGATTGCTTTTACCGAAGAAACGCCAACAACCTGAATTTCAATACCACGTCGTTCAGTCCAGCTTTGAGAAAGTTCAATTCTTAAAGCATCAGCAAGTTCTTTTGTGTGTCCAGGAAGATAAGAATAACGGATTCCCTGTTCAGAAATTCTTGCAAAAGCAGGCTGTAAAGCAGTAAGCAATTCAGAACGAAGCTGCCCTTCTATATTAGAACGAACAAAATCATCTTCAATGTTACCGCAAACATTTGTAAAGAATACAATCGGATCCACAAGTTTGTAGCTGTATTCACCAAAACAAGAAATTGAAACATCAATATCAATTCCGGCACGAGGGTCTACAACTCTGAATGGAACCGGAGCTGGAGTACCATATTTATTTCCAGGAATTTCCTTTGTATTCAAATAATAAACACGCTGAGTTTTAGGAGCTTCACCACCAAAAGTAAAACGCTTTCCAATATTTTTTAAGGAATCCAGCAGGCCCCTTCCAAAATGTCCCGCAAAAACAGATGGTTCAGTAGAATTATCATATTTGAATTCGCCAGGTTCAGCACAAACATCAACAACTTTGCCCTGTTCAACAATAATCATACACTGTCCTTCTGCAACAGCAATTATTGAACCCTGACTTATAATATTGTCATCACCTTTAGTATTGCTTGAACGGCCGCTAACTTTTTTCTGGCCTCGTTTACAAATTACATCTGCAGGAAGTGCATCACAGTAAAAATATTCCTTCCATTGATCGGCAAGAACGCCACCTACACCACCAGCAAGAGCTTTAATTAAACCCATTTTTAACCTCCAGATTTTTGTAAATAATTATACATCTAGTTTGGAGATTTTGAAACAAAAAAAGGAGGGGGAAGTCTCCCCCTGCGCCTCATCTAAAGAATCGGCTACCCTCTCTGCGGGGGAATCAATAAAGCCAGTTTTTGCTTCGCAAAAACTGGCGGTGCAATTAGAAACAACTTACAATAAAAATTCCGCAGAAACTTGCGCCGGTCCTAGCCTAATCCACCAACTTTAAGCTGGAAGTGGCTGAACTCCATACTGAAACTTGCGCGGCCTTGTGTAGCAGAACGAAGATTTGTAGTAAAACCGAACATGTTTGCCATTGGAGCCTGAGCGTGAATAATTTCGCCGGTTGTTTTGGAATCCTGGCCCATAATGTTTCCGCCACGCTGACTAAGCTGACTGCTTGCAGGTCCAACAAACTCTTTTGGACAAGAAATATCCACGTTCATAACCGGTTCAAGAATTACTGGGTTTGCGGCATTGCAGGCCTTATCAAAAACCTGAGCAGCACAAGCTTCAAACGCAAAAGTTGAAGAAGTAAGTTCGTTATAACCAATTGCTGTAACTTTTACTCCAACGTCCGTACAAGGATAACCATATTTAATTCCAGAATTAAGAGCAGACATAAATCCTGTCTTGATTGCTTCAATAATTTCATTAGGAACTTCGGCATGGCGGCAGGTAATTTCAAAGCTGTTTCCGCTGCCCTGTTCACGCTGCTCAACCTGAACTGTAAGAGATGCCGTATTTTCTTTTCCTGCAAGAACGCGGTTGAATTCTTCGGTTGCTTCTGCACTTCCGCTTACAGATTCACGGTAAGTAACCTGTGGAGCACCAACATTGCATTTTACACCAAAATCATCGCGCATACGGGTAACAAGAACATCCAGATGAAGTTCGCCCATTCCACTAATAATAAGCTGACCGGTTTCTGCATCTTCGTGGCTTGTGAATGTTGGGTCTTCGCGGCTAAGGATTTCAAGAGTTTCATTCATCTTGTCCTTTTCGCTCATGCTTTCCGGCTCAAGGGCAACAGAAATTACAGGCTGAGGGAACTTTGGCTGTTCAAGAAGAATCGGGAAAGCTTCAGAACCAATGCTGTCACCTGTCTGAGCAAGCTTAAGACCAATAAATACTGCAATGTCGCCGGCTGATACGCTGTCGCATGGTTCGCTTTTGTTTGCATGCATACGAAGAATTCGGTTTACACGTTCACGTTTTTTCTTATTAATATTGAAGATTTGTGTTCCAGCCTGAATCTTTCCTGAATACATGCGCACATAGCATAAAGGTCCCATTTCACGGTCATACTGAATTTTAAAAACAAGACCAAGCGGCATTTTTGAAGCATCACATGGGACATCAACTGGTTCTTCAACATCTTTTTTAACGCGGATTCCTTTTGCAGCAGGAATATCAGTTGGGCTTGGAAGATAATCAACAACTGCATCAATAAGAGGCTGAACTCCCTGATTGTGGCGTGCACTTCCCATTACAAATGGAACAAACGAACGGTTGATTGTTCCCGCACGGATTGCCTTTTTAAGTTGGTCTACAGTAATTTCACCGCCTTCAAGATAGATTTCCATAAGAGCATCATCGCTACCGGCTACTGTTTCTACCAATTTTTC
>JAILCM010000233.1 GCA_024680155.1 Treponema sp. | reverse complement strand
AAGTTCAAATTCGTTTACAAGAATATTCTTGAGTTTGTCAAAAATTTCGTCTTTAGACATTTATAAACTCCTGTATAGTTATAATAATTTATTCTATTAAAGAAAAAGAAAAAAGTCTACTCCACAAGATTTCGGCGCCAGCCCCTCCACCCAGTCGCCCTTCCGGGTTCGCTAACGCTCAGCCTCCTCACTCCCGTTCCGGTGGCCGGACAAGCCGCCCTCCAGCTCTCCGGCGTTGTGCCATCCAAAAACAAAATTCTATCTTACCAAATGTTGACTACCCCCCCCCATTCATATATAGTGGTTATAAATTACTATTAGGAGAAACAAAAATATGAAAAAACTCTCAAAATTGTTCGCACTTTTGCTTACTGTAAGTGCATTAGTTTTCGGTTTAGATTCTTGCGCAAATGGCAGCAGCGATGATGATGATAATGGACCTTCACTAGCAACTTTTGCTTATGATTATGCCTCTCCAGAATTAACAATAACTGAAGAGGATGTTGCAGAAGGTGCTCCAGCCTCTTTACTTGGAAAAAAGTATCAAGCAGTTATAACTTATAAACTTTATTTTTATGAATCAAATTTCATAGTATTTGCTGATTCAAAAGCTATGGCTGATGGAAAAGTACTAGAACAAAAAAAATCAACTGAAGCAAAAGGTACATATAAGCTAATTGATGGTGATTTTTCTAATGGAAAAGTAGAATATCAACTTACACATGCTAACAAAAATGACAAGCTTATAGAACTTAGTGTCGAAGAAAAGACTTTATATTCAGGAAATTGTGTAATTACCGATGGTAATTTTGATTTCTCTATTGGTTATCGGTCTCTTGAATTCACAAAACAGTAATTCTATCTAACTTGAAAATCCTTCCCGTGCAAATCTGCACGGGATTTTTTTACCTCTTGACCTTTCCCCCGTATCATAGTGTAAAGTATAACAACTTTTTAAAATATGGGGTTAGTATGAAAAAATTCTCAAAACTGGTGGGCGTTGCACTTCTTGCAAGTGTATTCGCATTTTGCTTCGCTTCTTGCGCAAATGGCAGCAGCGATGATGATGATAATGGCAATCCAAATAATTATAATTCTATTGGTATTGGTAACAGTAACAATAAGTTTTTAGCAGATTTAATTGATAGTAATGCTGTCGCCGTATATATAGGGATAGATTATAGTGCAAATTTAACTTGTGCAATTAACTGCTATAGTGACGGTACCTTCATTGAACGTGTATCAACCGAAAATTTAACATATATTCAGGGAAAAGGTTTATATGAATTAGCCGACGGTAGTGATTTTGACAACGGAGCAGGATATATAATTATAACCCATTTTGTACAAGATGAATCTTTAGAATTGAAAGAATATGAACTTCCAAGTCCTGTTACAATCGAAGATGGAAAATTCCATTTTTGGGGAGTAATTTTTACAAGATATCGTACAACAGAACCTAAAATTGACACCGATGAAGAAACTAAATCATCTGAAGTTTTTCCTGTAATTTTTAAAGCAGCTTTTGATGAATCAACAATCATGACTTTTAAGTTTCTTGAAGACAAAACTTTTGAACAGATTGTTTCTGAAGATTCTGAATTACAACTTCTCGGAAAAGGAACATATAAGTTTTCAAACGGTAATTTTACAGCTGGAACTATTATCCTAACTTGTAAACAATTTCTTGATCACGAAACTAAAGAACTAAAAGATGTAAATGACTATCCAGATATGGAATTTGAAATTATTAATGGAACATTCAATACAATTTACACTATAGAAAGAGATGATGGAGAAAGCACTACTACAACTGAAAAAACTGTAACATTCATCAAACAATAAACACTACACATTCCGTGCAAATCTGCACAGGATTTTTTTTACTTTATGCGGGCTTTCGGGGTATAATGAACACATGAATCAGAGCGAATTAGCTGCATTAATTCCATTCTATAAAGAACTCACGCCTCAACAGATAGAATTGATTATGCAAACCGCGCAGGAAAGCACGTTTGAAGAAGGAAAAATTATTACTGCAGGCGGCGACTCTTGCCAAGGCATTATAATAGTAAAAAACGGCCTAATTGGTGCCAGCATGATTAGCGAAGACGGAAGAGAAGCTGAACTTTTTACACTCAGCAGCGGAGAAGTTTGCATACTTTCTGCATCCTGCATATTTCTGCCAAAAACGTTTCACATTCAGATGATGGCAGAAAAAACTTCGCAAATTATCATTATTCCATCTTCTACCGTAGAAAAACTCCGTGAACAGAATGTACACGTAGAACTTTTTGCCTACAAAACTATGACGGCGCGCTTTGCAAACGTAATGAATGCCGTAGAGGAACTGCTTTTTGTGCCGGTAGAAAAGCGCCTTGCAAAAATCCTTGTTTCTTCAAAATCAGACACAATCTTTATAACTCAGGAAGCGCTTGCAAAAAAACTTGGTACCGCACGGGAAGTTGTTTCACGAACT
>JAILCM010000188.1 GCA_024680155.1 Treponema sp. | reverse complement strand
CGTTTCCGCCGCAATCAGACTTTCGCGTGGTGTAATCAAAAACATTCACGAAAATCTTTTCTGGGCATTCTTCTACAACACAATTGGAATCCCGCTGGCAGCCGGCTGTTATGTTGCCGCTTTTGGCTGGACACTGAACCCTATGTTCGGAGCAGCCGCAATGGGACTTTCGAGCTTCTGCGTAGTATCAAATGCCCTGCGTCTGAACTTCCTGAAAACACACGATGCCAGACGCGATAAAAGAGTGAAAAATCCCGTAACGGGAAATCTAATATCAGACGGTCGCCAGGACATGACGGCCAAGGAGTCAAACATGAAAATTTCAGTAAAAGGAATGATGTGCGAACACTGCGAAATGCACGTAAAAAAAGCCCTCGAGGCAATCGACGGAATCACTTCAGCCACAGCCTCTCACAAAGATGCGCTTGTAACAATCGAAACTTCAAAATCAGTTGATGAAAACCTCATCAAAGCCGCAGTTACAGACGCCGGTTACGAATATGCTGGAGTAATTGCGTAAGTTTTTCAGGGCGCATCCCGCCGCAAGCGGCGGGTCGGGCTTTCCGCACTTCCGCACTAGCCGCGCTCCATTCCTGCACTCCCGATGGTCGCTTCGGAACGCGCTTCGCGCGGTACTCCAATCCCTTGCGCAGATTATAAACAATCTGCAATATTTACTATCACGCCATCCTGCAAAGTTTCAAAGCCCTGGACAACAACTTTTGCGTTTGCCGAAAGTTCAAAGTTCGATTCCGTAAAACTTATAATTGTACGATTCTGGATTTCTTCACCAGTATTAATTTCTGCAAGTTTTACATTTGCCTGTCTGCTTTCAGCATTTTCATCATCAAGAAGATAAACAAACTTTCTGCCATTCTTTTCAATTATACATGATGTTGGCACTGATAATACCTTTGCATAATCTTTAATGTAAAGCTTAACGCCCGCAAACATACCTGCATTTATTCGTTTATCATTTTTTGTAAAGGTCAGAACAATTTCTTTGGTGCGTGTGGCCTCATCAAGTACTGGGGAAATTTCAGAAACGACTGCCGAAAAGACATCATCCGGATATGCTTCAAGTGAAACATCTGCTTTCAGCCCAGTTTTAAGATAAGAAACATATCGTTCCGGGATATAAGCAATAATCTGCAGTTTAGACAAATCTCCAATTACAACTACGGCAGTTTCTGTATCAACACGTGTACCTTCTTTTAAAGGAATTGAAATTACAGTTCCATTAATTGGAGAAGTTACTTCGTTTAAAGAATAGCGGGAACCAGGAACAGAAGGATCAATAAATGCAATTGTATCACCTTTTTTAACGTTAGAACCAAGATGGACTGTTGTTCCAGAAATTTTTCCAGCAACAACCGGATAAACATTCATAGATTTTTCTGCGCGGATATTTCCATTTAATTCAATAAATTTGCGTAAATCAGAATCTTCAAGTTTTTCTACACGAACTGCCTGAACACGTTCTTCCTGAGAAGATTCTTCTTCCACATTAGTTTTTGAGCAGGCAGGAAAAATAATCATAGACATCATAAAAAGTCCCAAAGCGACAGTCATCTTCATTAAAATTTTCATGTAAATCCTCCATTACAAATCGGCATTTTTACCGCAAAGTTTTTCAAATGATATATATAATTTTAAAGTTTCCAAAAATTCATTCTGTAAGTTTAATTTTGCTTCCAGATTCTCTTTGGCAGCATTCTGCATAGAAAGTAATTCCATTGTTCCTTTTTCATACGACTCTTTTGCCGCCTCATAGGTCTGTCCTGCAAGTTCTACATAATTCTGAAACGAGCTGATTGATTCTCCTTTCTGTTCCAGCGATTTTAATATAGAAGAAAACTCCATTTTTGAATTCTTCGATTTTTCTTCCAGTTGAAGCTGAATATCATTTACCGAATCCTCAACTAACCTGACTGAATCAGCACCCTGTGAAAATGGAAGATAATTTTCAAGCGGAAGAGAAATACCAACAGAAGCAGACTGTTTTACCCTGCCCCTTTCTACTCCTGTAAAAACAGGACCAACAGAATATGAAAGATTCAATGCTGGTCCCAAGACAGAAAGTTTTGTTTTTGTGACTTCTTTTTGAGCAGAAACAAGCTGATTTTTCAAGTTTTGAACAGATGGAATATTTCCTTTGCT
>JAILCM010000173.1 GCA_024680155.1 Treponema sp. | reverse complement strand
TATAATGATTTTGACTTTTAGAATTAATGGTATCATCTTGTCAGGTTTTAATTTTGATTTACGAAATGTTTTTGAATTTATGAAGTGGATTTGGGTAAATTCTGCTTACTATTTTGTAATAATTTTGATTTATAATCTTGGATCTTATTTTGCTCTAAAATTTAAACTCAACCTGGAATAAAAATCATCTGGAGCTTTTTGTGAAAAAATTTACTTTGAAATTGTGTTCTATATTTATGCAAAAGACTCGTTACACAAAAATGCCGGTTGCCTTGATTTTGATTGTTCTTGTGTTTTCAGTTTCTACTGTGGCGGCACAGGATTTTTACTCTTTGGAAGGAAAAACGTTTGTTGGTAAGCAGGATGAACTCGACGTTATTTATAAATTCAAAAAAAATAGTGATTTTGAATACATTCTTAAAGCAAAAAAGGGAATTGTAAGTTTTTCTTCATCATTTTTGGGAACTTATATTCAAACTCAGGATTATTTGTCTTTTGAAATTACCGATGCAAAAATCAAACTGAATGGAATTGATTTAACAAAATATGTTGAAAATCCTGAAAAACAAGAAGCGGCAATGGAGGCAATTCAAGAAGATATTAGCGGAAAATATAAAGTTGAAGACGGATACCTGATTTTTCTTCGCGAAAATGGCGAACCGTATTCACACATGTATTTTAAGCAAAAATAAAAACTCAAAAATATACAATTTCGTAGTGCCCGCATTCCGTAAAACAAAGTTTTTTGTAAAGCGTGTATGCGGGCAGATTTTTTTCTTTTACAAAAAGGACGGGCTGACGATTTGCACGAATTGAACGCTTACAAAGAGAAAGTACCAGGGCAGCGGCATATCCATTACGACGATAAAACGGATGTGTAAAAACTCCACCAATCTGAACGCAATTAAAACCGATTGCATTTGTATTTGCTTTTGCAACAGGTTCTCCGTCAACAAGAAGGGCAATACAAATCTGATTTTTAAGAATCTGTCGCAGCATTATAGAAACTTCAGCATCGGCAATCTGCTTTCCTGGACCTGCAATTTCTTCTTTCATATACTCTTTTTGCAGCGGATGAAGGAGTTCCATATCATTTTCTGTGCATCGAATAATTTCTTCGCCCCCGCTAATATTGATGGAAGCTGGGGTAGGGAGGGCGTGGAGGACATCTTGGGATGAGCCATGTGTATTTTGCAGGACGCTTTGTGACAGAAACTCCATCATTTTGTAGTAATAGCTTTGTGCTGGGATTAAAAATGAGTTTTTAGGAAAGTCAGAATTATATTGCGACATATCAATCTGCGAAACAACTTTTACCAGAAAATCTGTACCTTTTTGCTCCCCACTTATGCAGCGAACCGGCTTTTTTAATAGGGCGGAAAGTTCCTGAGCCAAAATTGTCGCGTCGAGTAAATCAGGCTCGGGAATGCAATGATAAAGCGTGTAATCAAGCGAGAGAATGCCAAGAATAGTATTTTCAACGCTAGAATTAGTCTCGCCAGCCGAATAAGTCAGATTTTGCGAGTTTGTAATAAAAACGAGATTTTCGGAATTACGTCGGATTAAAGACGCAAGTGTCGCAGAAACTTTTTCATACCGAAGAACAAACTGCTGTGCAATGAGAAAATCGTTTTTTGTTTGTATAGGAATCAGGGTCATGGTTATAATCTTTTTTATTGTTTATCGGCTTCTAAAATTCTTTGAATGGCATCCGAACAGTCTAATGTGTGATATGCTGGAAAAAGTGTATTCATCATTTTTGCGTCACAAATTTTTGCGATTTCTTTACTTGATTGATTTGTTAGAAAATGCCAAAAACGGTAAGTGTAGCCAATCCAAAATAAACTTTCATTTGAAAAAAATTGTCCTTTGGGGAGAGCGCCTTTTGTTTCTTCTTTAATATCGTACATAAGGTTTTCTTCACCACCCCATTGGGTTCTATCAAATGGTAAATCAAAAAAGCCCGCAGTCTGGCTATTCATAAATGCATTTATAAATGATTCGCTTTCAAAACCTTCTTTTGCCGAATTTTCAAAAAGTCGGCCTTGAACTGCGCATAGTTGCCGTTGGAATTGTGAAATATTTTTATTCTGAAATGATTTCATCAAAATATTTTCCTTCTCTTCTGTATTGTCGGCATATTTGATTTGCAAGAGAGATTCCTGTCTGGCGATTTTCTTCACTCTTGATAATTAATGAATTACGCTCGTCTTTTGTAAATTTGCTTTCTTCGAGAATTTTTATGGAATCGCAGGCTTTTTGAGTAACTGCAACATATTGAATTCCAAGTTTTAGGGCACTTAAACTTTCTACCAAGGCTTTGTCTGTAATTTCGCCGTCAAAAAAACGGTCAAGAACAACATACATTCTATCATTTGCAATATAGCCTTTTATGATGTCTGCGTTTTCTATTAATGCAAGGGTGTTAGAAATTATTGTTTTTTGAGATTCTGGAATTTTACCCCGGTTATAAGCAACAAATAAAGCCCAGTCAAGATTCAATGGTAATGTTACTGTTTTAAGGTTTGAATCATCCAGTTCCAAAGTATAAAGAACCGAATTTGGATAGTTGCAGATAAGGGTTGATGGCTGCTCCTTTGATTTTCCCATGTAAAAACCTTGACCAAAATCGCATAATTTACGACTTATAGGTTTGATTTTTCCATCGAGACCATTTTTTGAACCATGATACAAAGTAACAGCCATATTTTTTTAATTTCTAAAGCTGTGAATTGGAGCCGGGATTCTTCCGCCGCGGTTGATAAAGTCGGCACAACCAAACTTGCTTACTGGCATTACAGGGCATCCACCAAGCAATCCTCCAAATTCAACCCATTCACCGGCTTTTTTGCCAGGAGCTGGGATTAAGCGGCAGGCGGTAGTTTTGTTGTTTACCATACCAATTGCAAATTCGTCGGCAAGGATTCCAGAAATTGTTGTAGCAGGAGTGTCACCTGGAATTGCAATCATATCAAGACCTACTGAACAAACGGTTGTCATTGCTTCAAGTTTTTCAAGACAGATTGAACCGTTCTTTGCAGCTTCAATCATACCTTCGTCTTCACTAACTGGAATGAATGCACCAGAAAGTCCGCCAACGTTTGTACTTGCCATTACGCCGCCTTTTTTTACCATATCAGTAAGCATTGCCAAAGCAGCAGTTGTTCCTGGAGCACCACAGCCTTCAAGACCAATTTCTTCAAGGATTCTCGCAACACTGTCGCCAACTGCAGGAGTTGGAGCCAAAGACAAATCCAAAATACCAAAATCAACACCAAGACGTTTTGCAGCTTCGCTTCCAACAAGCTGA
>JAILCM010000096.1 GCA_024680155.1 Treponema sp. | reverse complement strand
TTTAGTTTCAGAACCTTTAGAATGGCTAAAAGATTATCCTCAAACACAGAAAACTTATGTAATTGCTTTAAAACAATATTCAGATGGTATTTATATCCGAGATGTTGCTGACAATCTAAGAAAAACATTGGAATCTTTTTTTCAGGAATTTCTTGGTAATAAAAAGAATTTGGCGAACAATATAAATGAAGTCTTTAAGTTTCTAGGGGCTCATAATGCAGAGCCAGAATTATCAGGATCGATAAAAGATTTACTGTCAAAATATGACACTTTAAATAACAAAATTGCAAAACATAATGATAAAGTTGATGCAAGATATTTAGAGTTTCTTTTATATCAAACAGGAATTTTTATTAGAATGTTAATAACTGTAAAAAATTCTGATGCAAAGGAGACCTTAAATGCCAATTAAATACATTCCATACACTCCGGAGCCGATTGAAGGGCAGGCACTTCTTGATAATTTTACTCGCACTCTTCGTTACAAGGGAAACTATGACATAAAAGGCAAACTTGTGCGTGGTATGCCATTGTACGAAATGCAGACTGTTGAAACTGTCGGAGATGCTGAGAATGCAAAGCAAAATCTTGTAATCCGTGGTGAGTGTGTTTCTTCATGCGCGTATCTGAAAGAGAAAGGCATTCTTGTTGATTTAGTTTACATTGACCCGCCGTTTGCAAGTGGTGCAGATTACTCTAAAACTGTGTATATCCGTCAAAATCCTAAACTTGCAAAAGCCTTGAAACAGGCAGAAGAAGAACTTGATATTGAAGATTTGAAAAGTTTTGAAGAAAAGATGTACGGAGATGTTTGGGACAAAGAAAAATACTTGAACTGGATGTATGAAAATCTCTGCGCCATAAAAAGCGTAATGAGCGAAACAGCGAGCATTTATGTTCATTTGGATTATCATATCGGTCATTATGTAAAGATTCTGATGGATGAGATTTTTGGAGAAGATAATTTTAGGAGTGAAATAATTTGGAAGCGAGCAACGGCTCATAGTGATTCTGGATTCTTTGGAAATAACTATGATATGATTTTTTTCTATACAAAATCAGATTCAGCAGTTTTTAATACAATTCTTCAAGAATATGATGAAAAATATATTTCACGTTTCAAGTATAAAGACCCAGATGGTAGATTGTGGGATAGTGGTAATCCAACTGCTAAAGGATTGCAAGGCGGTGGGTATGATTATGAATATGATGGTTATAGAACGCTATGGCGTTATCCATACGAAACTCTAAAGAAAATGGATGAAGAGGGGCGTTTATACAGAACAAAAAATGGTGGAATAAGAACAAAAGTTTATCTTGATGAATTAAAGGGAATGCCATGCCAAGCATTATGGACGGATATAAATGCCGTCAATTCTCAAGCAGATGAACGCATTGACTACGCCACCCAAAAACCAGAAGCCTTGCTTGAACGCATTATCAAAGCTTCTTCTGATGAAAATATGATCGTAGCAGACTTATTTGGTGGTTCTGGGGTTACGGCAGCTGTCGCAAACAAACTTAACCGTCGCTTCATTCATTGTGATGTCGGTATCAATTCAATTCAGACTGTACGCGACCGCTTGATTGCTCAAAAAGAGACCCCGAATCATGTTCGGGGTGACGTGGATTTCTCAGTTTTGGAAATAAAAGACGGCGTTTCCCTGTTCCGTAATCCTGTTCAGACAATGGAAAAACTAAAGTCTCTCGTGCCCGGGCTTGGAAAAATGGAAGGGCTTTCAGACTTTTGGGCGGGCTGTATAGAAAGCATAAAGGACGGCTCTGTTCCAGTTTATCTCCCGGATTTGAAAAACAGTGAGTGCAAGATTTTAGACAAACCGTTTATGAGTCGCATCCTGCATGAACATCTGGGAAATCTTCCTTTCACTCCGGCCCGCGTAATCATCTATTATGTTGATGTGGCGGATATTGCAGAAATTGAAGAGTTCGTTAAATCAGACAAATCAACCCTTGCAAAAATCGAATTCCGCGACTTAAAAGAACTGCTTGATGAAATAGTGATTGAAGACACCGCTGACTTTGAAGTAAGCGAAGTGCAGGAAGAACTTATCCCGGAATATAAACTAGTCATAAAATCATTTATGAGCGACCGTGTTATGCGCCATATAAACGCCTACAATCAAAAATGCGAACTCAATACAAAGGGCAAAAAGTTTAAGCCGATTGTCATTTCAGAAGAAGGACTGGAACTCATCGAATGGCTTTCTGTTGATTGCACAAATGCAGACGGAGAGTGGAATAGTGATTCAGAAATCAAAATAGACAAACTCGGTTTTGTAATAAAGAATGGCACAAAAACAAAAGATTTCTGGGACGGCACAATCAAAAGCGAAACAAAACCGCTGCGTCTGAAAATCAGGAATATCTGTGGCGATGAGACAGTGTGGAAGGTGGAGTAAGGAAAGATGCCTAAAAATATTACTCAATATGATTTACTTATTTCTTGTCCTGGCGATATTGAAGAAGAAATTAATATAATTAATGAGGTTGTATCAAATTTTAATCAACAGTTTTCAAACTCTTTAGGAATCTCAATACAAACTCGGCATTGGAGTAAAAGTTCATATCCGCAATCTGGTGGCAAGCCACAAGAATTATTAAACGAACAATTTGTAAAAGATTGCGATGCTGCTGTTGCAATTTTCTGGACTCGTTTTGGTACGCCAACGGATGAGTATAAATCAGGTTCAGAAGAAGAAATAGAAATAATGCTAAATTCTGGAAAACAAGTTTTTCTATATTTTTGTGAAAAACCTGTAAAACCTGGATATGATAATGTGCAATATCAGCAAGTTCAAGCATTTAGGGAAAAGTACAAAGATAAAGGAATATATTGGACTTATGATTCCGAAGAATCTTTTAAAGAATTATTCAATGCTCATCTAACTCAACATTTTT
>JAILCM010000025.1 GCA_024680155.1 Treponema sp. | reverse complement strand
GCAATTATTGGTGCAAGCCTTCGCGTAAAACGTGTTGAATTCTGGACTGATGTTGACGGTGTTTATACTGCTGATCCTCGTGTTGTAAAAGATGCAATCCTCGTAAATGATATGTCTTACGAAGAAGCAATGGAGCTTTCTTTCTTTGGTTCCAAAGTTCTTCATCCAAAGACAATTGCACCGCTGCAGGCAAAGGGTATTGAAGCCTGGAGCTTGAACAGCCACAATCCAAGTGCACGCGGAACAAGAATTGGTAAAGGCCCATTTGAAAACCGCGGTAAAACAAGCATCTGTGGTATTTCTTCTCTTAAGCATGTTTCGATGATTAGTGTTGGCGGTTCTCTTATGAGAGGACGTACCGGCATGGCAAGTAAGATTTTCTCTGCTGTTTCTGCAGCTGGTTCTTCTATTCTGCTTATCACACAGTCATCTTCTGAATATACCATCTCTTTCTGTGTTCGCGACAACGAAGCCGATGTAGTTCGTGATGCTCTTGAAGCAAAGTTTGAACTCGAAATCCGCGAAAAGCTCATTGACGAAATTGATGTTCGTCAGGACTGCGCAATTGTAAGCGTTGTTGGAGACGGCATGATTGCTAACCGCGGTGTTGCAGGAAAATTCCTTAATGCTCTTTCTAGCCAGGATATCAATATTCTTGCAATTGCTCAGGGTTCAAGCGAACGCTGTATTTCTGCTGTAATCGAAAATGAATATGCAGATACTGCTGTTAAAGCTGTTCATCAGTTCTTCTTCCACACTGCACAGACAATCGAAGTATTTGCATTTGGTGCCGGAACTATCGGTGGAACAATGATTGACCAGATTCGTGATCAGCGCGAAAAATTGTTGAAAGAAAACGTAGATATCAAAGTTCTTTGTATTACAACAATCGACGGAATGATTTTGAATGAAGACGGCCTTGACCTTTCTAACTGGCGCGACCAGATGAAAAAGCCAGACTTCCCATTCAACTCAAATCAGAACGTTGACGACATCATTAAATTTGTAAAAGAAAAGAAGCCTCTTAATCCTGTATTTGTTGATTGTACTGCAAGTTACGATTTGCCTGAACGCTATCTCGACATTTTGAACGCAGGTATGAGCATTGCAACACCAAACAAACGTGCAAACTCAATGGATATCAAGTTCTATCACGAACTTCGTCGCACTGCAAACAAAATGCATCGCCGCTTCCTTTATGAAACAAACGTTGGTGCTGGTCTTCCAATCATCGATACATTGCAGAACCTTTATAAATCTGGTGATAAACTTGAAAGTTTTAACGGAATTATGTCAGGTTCTCTTTCTTATATTTTTGGAAAACTCGACGAAGGCGTTCCATTCAGCCAGGCCGTTCTTGAAGCAAAAGAACTTCGCTATACAGAACCAGATCCACGTGATGACTTGAACGGAATGGACGTTGCCCGCAAAGGACTTATCATTGCCCGCGAATCTGGTTACGACATCGAACTTTCTGATATTCAGATGTTCAAAGTATTCCCAGACAATTTTGATTCAAGCGGAACTGTTGAAGAGTTCTTGAAAAAGCTTCCGGAAGTTGATGATTACTTTGCAAAGAAAATTGCCGACCTCAAAAAGAAGGGCAAAGTTTTGCGTATGGGTGCTACAATCAAAGACGGTAAAGTTAGCGTCGGCATGATGGAAGTTGGTCAGGACGATCCTTTGTACAGCGTAAAGGGTGGTGAAAATGCCTTTGTATTCTACACTGAGCGCTACCAACCAATTCCTTTGACAGTTCGCGGATACGGTGCAGGGGCTGGCGTTACAGCTGCCGGTGTATTCGGAGACATTCTGCGTACTGTAAGCTTTAATCCTGAGAGATAAGAAACAAGATATACAGAATTTAAATTATCCTAAATATCCTGTATATCTTGTTAAAAAAGGAAAAAAAATGGAAAAATACGTACTTTCAGTTTTAGTAGAAAATAAAACCGGTGTATTGTCTCGTGTTTCGGGGCTTTTCAGTCGGCGCGGTTATAACATCGATTCTCTTACGGTGTGCGAAACTGCTAATCCTGAACAGTCTCGAATGACAATCGTTGTAAAAGGCGATGAATACATTCTGGACCAGATTCAAAAGCAGCTTGCAAAACTAGTAGAAGTGATTGCAATCAAAAAATGCGAAAAATCAACTTCCTGTCAGCGCGAAATGGCTCTTATAAAAGTTCGGGCGGAAGGTGCAACTCGCGGAATCGTAATTGAAACCTGTGATATTTTCCGTGCACATATTGTTGATGTTGGAATTGATTCTCTGGTCGTTGAAGCAACTGGTAGCGAAGACAAAATTGAAAGTCTTATCCGCTTGCTTGAACCGTATGGAATTCTGGAATACGTAAAAACCGGTCTTACTGTTGTGGACCGCGGTTCAGTTACGATGTAATTTGAAGAGAGTTCTTTGCGAGGACTGAATCTTGAGTCATACGGTTACGATGTAATTTTTTTACTTGTGGTCGGGATTTTTCGCCATACTGATTCGGAAATTGCTTTTGTGTAAGGTGCAGGCATTTCCTGTCGTCCGAGTCTGAAGATTCTCAGTTCGAGCGGAAACTTTGTAAGAATGTCGGACTTACCTGAATTAATTAGCGAAATGAAATTAGAAGAGATTTCTGCCTTTGTGGTAGAAGTCTCTTTTTTTTGTTCTTGGTTGATTGCCTGTGGGGACGGCACGGTGTAGGGGGCTGAGGCGTGGGCATGCGATTTTTTTTGAATAATTCTGCAAAGTTCAAGTTTTGATGTGAATTCTTTCCCCAAAATTTCAATTTTTACCTTACTGAAAATCCCTTCTTGAACATGCTGTGGGTGCTTCTTGTTAGGTTCGGTTTTCTCTTCCAGAATAATCCATTCATCGCAAAGAGCCGGTTCACCAATCTGGACGTGGGTAATTTTTTTTGCGGCTTCTTTTAAATCAACGCCAAAATCAGGAAAAAAATGTTCTATTTCTTGTGGCAGCGGAATCCAAAGCGGGCTCACTGCGCAGATGATTTTTTTTTCGGTCGAGGAAAATGCGTTCACAGAATCTCTAGTGCCAGTCTTTTCGGTCGTGGCGTATGCGTCATCAGCGTTTTTATAAAAATTTTCCACCAGTTCTTTTTGCAATTTTAAGAGTAAAAGTTCAGTTTCTGTATGCGGAATTATCACAAGCATCTCAAAAAGTATACTATTTTTAATAAAAATGTTATAGTAATATAGAATATTCTAGGACAATCGCATTATAAATAGACTTTATTTATAATTAAATTTAGGTCACTTAGAGTGGTCCGAAAACGTGCAATATTGCACTACACGCTATTTGCTGTAAAGGAACTTATTAAACGTGTCGCTCTCGCGACTGCAGCAAATAGAGTGTTTTCGTCCCCCTCTAAGTTCCCTCATATTACTTTTAGCTAAAAATATTTATAATGCGATTGCCCTATAGGAAAAACTGTTATGAAGAAAAAAAATTGCCATAGAAAAATGATTTTTTTGTCCGCACTTTTGATTTTTGGTTTGTGTGTGTGCGGTTGCCAGGCTTCATCATCTCTTATTCTGGAATCGGCTTTTGGAGAGCAGTCTTCTTCTTTAAAAGCTTTGAATTCTTCGGCAAAAAAGAATCAGATTGCAAAGTCTGAATTTGCGAGCTATAAGTTTTCAGCCGAACAGAAAAAAATCATTGAAAATCATATAAAAAATAATGAAGCAGTTTCTCTTGTTGTACGTCTAAAATTTTATCCAACTTCTAAAGAATATGAACAGCTACAGACAATGCCGCAAATGCCTGTAAAAATCGGTTTTCTTGAATCGTCAGATTTTTCTGTAAGCGGTAAATTTATTTCAAAAGAAAATCCGGGAAATAACAAAATCACAGTTCAGGGGAATTTAATCAATTTTATTCCAGAAGAAAATGTTCAAAAACTTCTTGATGTTTCACTTGCTTTTTCAAAAGATGACGCGGTTTCGGAAGGATTTTTTGTTTTTTCTTCGGTGCGTTGTTCTATAGAAAATGTCTGTATTGCGCCTTCTCAGCTTGGTTTTGATTTGTCTCTTTCGGTTCCATTTTATGGTTTTTCTTCCAACGGCGGTTCAATTCGTTTTAATAATTCGGGCTTTGATTTTACAGGTGCAAAACTGATTTTTCCGTATAAAAATTCTTCCAAGGGTTATATGCCTGAATATCTTGTAAAATTTTCTCCTGCAACGGAGCTAAAATCAACACTGGAAAAACTTGTTTCTTCGGAATTCAATTTTGGCGGCGAAAAAATGACTGTTAATAATGTTGTTCAGTCTGATGAAGTTCACATTCCTTCTGCGTCGTTAAAAAATCCTTTTGAAGGTGTTGAAATTGTTTCTGGCAGCGAATGTATAAATGGCATCATTTTAAAAGCAAATTCGATTCTTCCTGAGTCAAAAAAATATGTTACTGTCCCTGTAAAAACTGATCCTGGTTTGATTTTGAATTATCCTGCTGCAAATTGGCGTTGTTCCGATTATGAAGTTTTTGTATGGGATAGAATTCCGAATATTTTGTTTTTTGATACTAAAAATTACGATGTTCAGAGCCGTTTTTTTACCCGACTTGCGTATTTTGTTGAAAAAGAAGGATTTAAAGGCCGCTTGATGACGAATTCTGAGCTTGAAGGTCTTCACGGTTACAATGCGCATGATTATAGTGCAGAATCGATGGCTAACTTTTTTAATAAAGCCGCTGAGCAGAATTTTAAATTGAATGAAGAAGAGATGATTTTAAAAGAAATTCTTTTGGAGAATGGATTTTTTGCTCTTGATGAAGCGGATAAAAACAAAGTTCGGTCGGTTGGTGGAGCGATTGTTTCTATTTCGCAGGAATCTCTTCCTTATTTGCGCATTCAGCTTTTGGCACATGAAGGCTGGCACACAATCTTTTTTACTGACGAAGAATACCGCAATTTTGTAGCCGCAGTTTATTACACAATGGATGAAAATGCCCGCAATTTTCTTACTGACTATTTTAAATCTCAAACGAGCCTTGGTTACGACACAAATGATGAATATCTTATGGTAAATGAATTTATGGCGTACACAATGCAGCAGACTCAGCCACGCGTAGCAAAATATTTTGTTGACCACGCAAAATGGAACTCTGTACAAAAATATACGCCGGAACTTGCCGATTATATTATCCAGACGAATGCCGCTGCTTTTGAAGATGCCGCAGTTATGATGAATGATTTTGTCTTCAATAAATACGGCATAATTTGTGGAAACATCGCACTTGTAAAAAGATAATTTTTTCTGAGATAAAGTGTCAAAAAAAATCCGCCCTATTTTGTTGGGGCGGAAAATTAATCTTAGAAATTATAAATAAATTTCTTTGCGCTTTCCAAAGTTGATGGAGGCCCGTGTCCCGGCATTAAAATAATTCCATCCTGCTGCGAAAAGATTTTATTTTCTATGTTCGATTTTAAAATTACTTCCGAATAACTTGAGTTTGTACTACCAATTGAGCCCGCGCTAAGAACGTCCCCGGTAAAAAGAACGTTCCCGATATTGTAAATTACAGAATCAGAAGTGTGGCCTGGAAGAGCAGTGTAGCGGACAAGCATTTTTGCAATTCTAAGATTTCCGTTTCCTGTAATTACCGTGGTTTCGTTTTTTGCAACTTCCCAATCTGCAGCGTAAATTTTTGGATTATAGATTTTGCGCAGAGTATTTAATCCGTTTACGTGGCTTCCGTGATTGTGTGTTATAAGAACTGCCGAAAGTTTTAAGTTCTGCCCTTCAATTTGGGAAATGAGCGTTTCGGTGATTTCGCCAGGGTCAATAATTAAAGCTTCGCCAGCTGTTTCATTTACAACAACATAGCAGTTTGAAAATCCCTTTATGTTAAGATGAAAATAAATCTTCACGCTTTTCTCCTTTTAAGTTGCTTCGCTAAAATTACTTTTTCTAAATTGAATTGTCGGGCATATTTCCTTTTTCGTCGGTATTTGAATAAAAATCGTTGTCGGTATTCTGTCCAAGCGCAATATCGCTTCCTTCCAAACTGAAAATTGCTTCCCTTGTATTCGACATTTTGTAAGAAACATTCCTGCGCACAGAACTTTGGAAAACCGTTTTTTTAATATTGCAGTTTCTGAATGATGTATTTTCCAAAACCGCTTTTACAAAACGAGAATTAAACAAATCAGAATTATCAAATGACGACTGAAAAGATTTGATTCCGTTAAAATTGTTCTGAATAATGTCGCTCGAAGTAAAAAGTGTGTGTGAAAAAGTACTTCCCGAAAAAGATGAAAAAAGTACGTCGCTGTTAATAAATGCACAGTCGTTGAATACGGCAAAATCAAAAAAACTCATTCGTACAACAACGTTCTGGCAGTGAATGTTTGTAAAAGTGCAGTGAGTAAAATTGCAGCTTATAAAAGTTTTATTTGAAAAATCGATATCTGTAAAAATTAAACCGCACACAGTAAGCCCGATGATTTTATCGTGATTCTTTATGTAATTGTAAATATCGTTTTTAGCCTTGCCCGGATTTGGAATGTGGTCAAGACAATAATTTTTTTCTTCCGTTATGTTGCCGTTTTCGTCAAAGGTTGAAAGCGCCTGGTTTTCGCAGTGATTGACAAGGCATTTATTCATACTGAACATGTTTTTATTATAGTAGAAAATTATTAAAAATGATACTATATATTTATGATTTGCTGGAAATGCCGAAAAGAAATTGCTATAGAAAAGCCTGCTCGTGGAGATGATTGTCCTTTTTGCCATGCCGATTTGCATGTTTGTAAGGCTTGTGATTTTTACGAAAGTGGTTCTCATAATGATTGCCGCGAAAGTTCTGCTGAAATGGTGACTGATAAAGAGCGTGCAAATTTTTGTGATTATTTTCTCGTGAAAAAAAATTGTTTGGGCAAGCCCGACAATGACAGTAAATCAAAAGCTGATGCCGCCCGCGATGCTTTTAATGCGCTTTTTGGATAATTCTTATGACTGATTTTGTTTTTATAGATAGCGGTGTGGGCGGAATTCCATATATGACAACGCTTTTGGAACGTTCCCCTGATTCTCGTTGTGTTTACGTTGCTGATTCTGCAAATTTTCCTTATGGAGAAAAATCTCATGAGCAGGTTGTAGAATGTGTGTGTGCGCTTGTTCAAAAAATATGCGACAGTTTTGCACCTGCAGTGATTGTTATTGCATGTAATACAATGAGCGTTAATGCTTTGGATGTTCTACGTGCACGCTTCCAGAATGTAAAATTTGTTGGAACTGTACCTGCCATAAAACTTGCCGCCAGTGTTTCTAAAAAACGTCGAATTGGACTTTTAGCAACTCGTGCAACCTGCCAAAACCCGTATAATCTAGAATTAAAAAATAAATTTGCTTCTGATTGTGAACTTATCTGCCGTGGAGACCCGGAACTTGTTTCTTATATAGAACATAATGCGTTTACTGCAACCCGTCAGGAATGTCTGCAAGCCGTAAAGCCTGCCGTTGATTTTTTTCGTAAAAACGATTGTGACGTTATAATTTTGGGCTGTACCCATTTTTTGAATATCACCGATGTTTTTGAAGAAGCTTGCGGCAGCGAAATTAAAGTGGTTGATTCGGTGGATGGTGTTGTAAGACATTCGATTGAGGTTTTAGGTGCAGATTGTGTAGAACAAGGTGACGGGGGCGTTGCGGGGGTGTCCCCTGCTGGAAGGGGTAGCGAGCAACGAAGTGCGAGCGAGGGGAATGCCTTCCCCTCCCAAACTCCAAAACTCTTTGTTACCGGGTTTGCTGACGACGAAGAAAAAAAACAGTACGATGTTCTTTGTTCAAGATTTGGAATAGAATTTAATTCTCGTAAGTTTTAATCACTTGTTCGGCCAGAGCAATGCGTTTTATTCCGCGATCCATGGCTTCTTTTTCCAAATATCGGTGAGCTTCCTGTTCGGTCATTTTTAAGTGTTGGATTAAAAGAAGTTTTGCGCGGTTTACAAGACGGATTTCTTCCATTTTTGCTTTGAGTTTTACGGTTTGGCTTGAAAGAATCTGTACTTTGTATTGAACTGCAATTGCAACTTTTATCATATTGTAAAAATAGAACGGTTCAAAAGGTTTTGTGATTGAAAGTATTCCGTAGCCTTCAACGCGGTAAGAAATCTGGTCAAAATGTTCGTTTGGAACAAGAAGAAGCACTGTGGAATAGGAATCGGCAACGTTAATTGCAAAGTCGGTATCGTAGCCGTCGCCTGAATCTGCAATAATTATGTTAAATGTACGTTCCTGCGAAATTCTTCGGGCTTCGTTAAAATCAGTTGTAGTAGTAAGCTCAAAAAGTGGAGGCATAAGAAAAGCCGAAATTTGAGAAATTATTTTACTGTCTCGCGAAACTAACAGAACGCTATGAGTATCTGAATCCATCTTATTTTCCAATTACCGGTGAAATTGATTCTTTTATAAATGCGCTTGACTGTGCAATTTTTTTTGCTTCTTCAAGTGATTTTGGAAGTTGTTTTAATGCAAGTTTTTTTGCAACCGCTTCATCAAAAAGATTTTCCTCTACTGCTTTTGGTGGAGTGATTTTGTTTTTAATGCCTTCGATTGCTGCATTTATTAAAAGTGTAAGTGCAAGGTATGGATTACACAATGAATCTGGTGAACGCAATTCAAGTCTTGTTCCGTTTTTGTTTGAAGGTACTCGAATTAGGGTAGAACGGTTATGATTTCCCCACGCAATATATTTTGGAGCTTTGCAGGAACCAAGACGTTCATACGATTTTTCAGAAGGATTTAAGAAGTATGTAATTTCTTCTATATGATTGAGAATTCCGCCAAGAATATTCGGGAGAAGATTTTGTGAATCATCGGTTTTGCCAATTACGTTGCGGTAAGAAATATTAATGTGCATTCCGTTTCCAGCGTGATTTGCTATTGGTTTTGGTGAAAAATCTGCGTAAAGTCCGTTTGCAGCGGCTTTTGTATTTACAATCCATTTAAAAGTTGCAACGTTATCTGCGGCAGTAAGGGCATCGGAATAATGGAAGTCAATTTCGTTCTGACCTGGACCTTCTTCGTGGTGACTTGCTTCTGGTGTAATGCCCATCTGTTCAAGTGTAAAACAAATTTCGCGGCGGATATTTTCTCCGTGGTCTTCCGGGGCAATATCCATGTAGCTTGCTTTATCAAATGGTTCGTTAGTTGGTTCACCTTTTTCATCAAGCTTAAAAAGATAAAATTCAACTTCGGTTCCAATCATCATTTCTATTCCGCATTCATCTTTTAAGCGGCGGCAGGCATTTTGCAAAATTGTTCGGCTGTCTTTTTGGTATGGAGTTTTATCAGGATTTAAAATATTACAGAACATTCGCACAACTTTTCCGGTAGCAGGACGCCATGGAATAATTGCAAGGGTAGAAGGATCTGGATACAAAATTAAATCTGAATTTTCTGGACCTTCAAAACCTTCTACAGCAGAAGCGTCGAATGGAATGCCATCTTCAAATGCACATTCAAGTTCACTCGGCATAATTGAAATATTTTTTTGTTTTCCGTTTAAATCAAAAAAAGCCAGGCGGATAAATTTAACATCTTCTTCCTGTACAAAATCTAAAACTTCTTCTTTTGTATACATATTTTCTCCTGAAAAGTGTATGGAATTGGGTTTAAGCTATAAAAAATTACAAAAAAAGGCGTTCATTCTATCTGGCGACAATGATGTCATCAAATTGAATGAGCGCCTTTGCTCGATTTATTTATTAAACTGGATTGACGTGGGTTTGTCAAGGTGTGTTGAAATCCGTTATAATATGTTTATGGCAGATTTTGATAAAAATACAGTTTATGTTCTTGATTCTTATGGTTTGATTTTCAGATGTTATTTTGCATTTATTTCAAGGCCTTTGACTAATCCCAACGGACAGAATGTTTCCGCACTTTTTGGATTTTTCCGCAATTTTCATTATATTCTTGAGCATTATAAACCTGGCTACATTGTTGCCGCAATGGATTCTAAAACAAAGACTTTCCGCCACGAAATGTACGAACAGTATAAGGCGACACGCAATAAAACTCCCGACGACCTTCATGCGCAGATTCCGTGGATTGAAGACGTACTTTCTGCTCTTGGAATTCCTGTTTTGCAGTGCGACGGTTACGAGGCTGATGACATAATTGCAACTGTTGCAAAAAAATGTGCTGCTTCTGGCCGAACCTGCCGTATTCTTAGTGGTGATAAAGATTTGATGCAGCTTGTGGACGATACAACTCAGATTCTTAAACCCAATGCTGGAACTGCCTGGAAAGTAACAGGGGCTGATGGTGTTGAAGTAGAGTGGGGCGTAAAACCTGCTCAGCTTTTGGATTTGCTTAGTCTTTACGGCGATACTGCTGATAATATTCCGGGAGTTGCGGGCGTTGGTGTAAAAACTGCGGCTAAACTTTTGAATGAATACGGCGACCTTGATGGAATTTACTCGCACATCGATGATATTAAAGGTGCAATGCAGAAAAAACTGCTCGACGGCAAAGAAAATGCTTATTTTTCGCAAAAACTTGTCCGCCTTTGTGATTCTGTTCCGTGTTCCGACATTGATGCCGCAATTTTCCGCGATGAGTACACCTTTGATTATGCCGCCGCTGCCCAAAAACTTCTTGCCTATGGTGTTCCCGCTGTTTCTAAAACCTACGCCGCCCTCGCCGTTGAAAATGGCCAAAAAGTGGATTTGAATGGATTAGGAGAGGGCAGAATAGATGACCGCAGTTTTGGCAACAAAACTGCAAACACAGCCGGTACAAGTGGACATGAAGATTCAGCTGGCGGGCTGTGTTATCCCCTATCTAGCGGGACTGCTGGCTCACTCTCAACAGACCCTTCATCCAATCCGTCCGCAGCGACTTTGCAGTCCCGCAACGCCCTGAATGCGACCGGCTCTTCAGTTGGAACGTCTCTTGTACAAAATTCAGCCACTGTTATTACTCCCGTAAAAAACGTCGGTAACTACAAGGCACTTCTTTCTGCCGCAGAATTAAAATCATACATCGACGGCTTCTTGGCGCAAATCAATTCTTCTGCAGAAAACTCCTACCTCATCGCTTTCGACTGCGAAACAAACTCTCTGGACACTCTTTCTGCACGAATGCTCGGCTTCTCTCTTTGTTACAAAAAAGGCGAGGCAGTTTATGTTCCGCTCGAATCAGAAAACGGAGACTTATTCAATCAGAACGACTATACTTCGCGGCAAGATGCAATCCGCGAGCTTTCAAGACTTTTTACAAATCCACAAGTTACAATTGCTTTCCACAATGGCAAATTCGACTACAAAGTTTTGCGTTCAAACGGCTGTGACTGCGAATTTAACTGCAAGCTTTTTGACACAATGATTGCGGCATGGCTTTTGAATCCGGAACGTAATGGGCGTAACGGCTATTCACTTGAATATCTTGGAGAAACTGTTCTTGGACTCAAAGGAATTGAGTTTTCAGAAATTGTTGCAAAAGGTCAGACTTTTGAAGATGTTCCTCTTGAAAAAGCCGTGCCTTATGCTGCAGAAGATGCCGATTTTACTTATCAGCTGGCCCTTATTTATAGAAGAAACCTTGAAACTTCCGGGCTTTC
The DNA here is from genome assembly GCA_024680155.1 of Treponema sp. Taxonomy (GTDB): domain Bacteria; phylum Spirochaetota; class Spirochaetia; order Treponematales; family Treponemataceae; genus Treponema_D. The sequence continues at coordinate 3,890 of JAILCM010000025.1, read as the reverse complement.
TGAATTGTATTACAAAACTGAAATTGAAATTCTTCCAATTCTTGCGCAGATGGAACTTACAGGAATTCATCTTGATAGTAAAAAATTAAACGAATATGACTCAGAACTTACACAAGGCATTCACTCTGCCGAACAGGAAATCTATCAGATTGTAGGACACGAATTCAATATTGCATCTCCTCTTCAGCTGCAGAAAGTTTTGTTTGAAGAACGTCACTTAAAACCTGGCAAAAAGACTCAACGCGGTTATTCAACAGATACCTCGGTTCTGGAAGAACTTGCCTTAGTAGATACTGTTCCAAAGAAAATCCTTGAATTCCGCGAAATGGCAAAGCTTCAGTCAACTTATGTGCAGACGCTTCCAAAACTCACCGACAAAAATGGACGTATTCATACAGATTTTGTTCAAACTGGAACTGCAACCGGGCGTCTTTCCTGCCGCGAACCTAATCTTCAAAATATTCCTGTCCGTAATGAAGCTGGCCGAAGAATCCGTTCTGCCTTTACAGCCCCAGAAGGCAAAGTTCTTATTTCTGCCGATTATTCTCAAATTGAATTAGTGGTTCTTTCTCATCTTAGTGGTGACGAAAATATGTGCCGTGCATTCCGCGAAGGAACTGATGTTCACAAAGCAACTGCCGCTCTTATTTACGGTGTTCAGCCGGAACAGGTTACTCCAGAAATGCGAAGAACTGCAAAAACAATCAACTTTGGCGTAATTTATGGAATGAGTGCCTTCCGTCTTGCAAATGATTTGGGCATTTCCCGCACTCAGGCTGCCATATTTATTGATAATTATTTTAAAATGTATTCGAGCGTAAATCAGTTCATACAAAATACAATTCAATCTGCCGAAGAAAAAGGCTTTGTAACAACAATTTTTGGACGAAAACGCCCGATTATGAATATCAACAGCCGAAACAAAGTTGAAAAAAGTGCCGCAGAACGAATTGCCGTAAATACTCCTGTTCAGGGATCTGCCGCCGACATCGTAAAAAAAGCAATGCTTGATGTAACTGCCGCTTTAAAAGAATCTGGCAGCAAGGCAAAACTTCTTCTTCAGGTTCACGATGAATTGATTTTTGAATGCCCTGATGATGAAGAGACTGTACAAAAAACAATTGCCCTTATAAAAGACAAAATGGAGCATGCGGTTGAACTTTCTGTTCCTCTAAAAGTTTCTATAGAATATGGCAAAAACTGGGGAGAATTCCACTGATGAATTGTTCTGGCCCAAAAGATACTGCCTTTTTTGAAGAATTGAATACCGCCCTGAAAGATGCCCGCGTAATCGCTGTAACCGGGAGAATGGCAAGCGGAAAAAATGCAGTCTGCCAGATTCTAAGTCAAAACGGTGCTGTCTGTGTTGATGCTGATATTCTTGTTCATGCGGCAATCAAAAATCAAAACGATAAAATAATTCAAACTTTTACGCCTTTTGCCCAGCAGAAAAATCTTATCATCCAAAATGATGACGGAAGTGTAAATCGTCGTGCACTAGGGGAACTTTTATTCAGCGACCCGAATCTTCTTAAAATGCAGGAAGATATTGTTTACCCCGAAGTTACCGCGCTCACAAAAGAATTTATAAATCATAACCAGAAAAGTGGAAAACTTTGCGTAATAAATGCCACTGTTTTGTATAAAACTCCTGAACTTTTGGATTTGTGTGATTTTATCATTTTTGTGGATGCACCTTTTATAAAAAGATTTTTGCGTGCACGTAAAAGGGACGGAATTAAAGCTTCGGTTTTATTAAAGAGATTTTCTGCTCAAAAAGACTTGTTAAACGAATACAAAGCCTGCGGAAAAAAGATTTTTGTGTTAAAAAACAACGGGAATCTAACAGATTTGCAAAAAAAGCTAAACTAATTTTCCTAAACACCGATATTTTGAATAAGGTGGCCGGTAAATTCCGGTTTAAGAGGAAAATTGTATGGAACAGAAAAAGACATTATGGATTATTGCCGCTGTCGGCTTGTTTTTGCTGGTTGTTTTAGGTGCAGCAATGTTTTTATATCCGCCTTCTGCTCGAACGGCTCCGGCTGTTGCAACTATTAATCCGGTGGAAAGAAAAACTGATACTTTGCGTATGCCTCCAAAAGACGATATTCGTCCAACTTCGGAAGGTTTTGAACAGGTTCATCCTTTTGAAGATGTGAATCGTCAGAATGTAGCTGATAATACTTCAAATGTAAATAATTCTGGAAATACGCTTAGAGCAAATGATCTTTTTGTTGTTTCTGAAAATACAACAGTTTACGATGTAAGCAAGAGCGATAATCAGTCTACAACAATTGATTTGAATGCGCTTAGAAACGAAGTTCAGGCTCAGACTCCAGTTTCAAACATCAATATTACAGTTAATCTTCCTGATCAGGATGTTAGCACAAATGTTGGAGTTCCAGTTGTAGTTGAAGTTCCAGGAGAAACAAAAGTTGATGCAAATGGTCCTGGATTCCAGCCGGGTCCAAAGTTTGATCCTAAAAAAGATTCAAAATGGGATTCAAAGAAAGGTTCAAAAGATTCTAAGACTGATTCAAAAGCAGATACAAAAAAGGATTCTGCAACAACTGCAACAGCTTCTAACAAAGGTTCAGATAAGGCAAGTGATAAGACTGCTGAAGTAAAACCTGCTCAAAAAACAATCAAACGTTTCTGGGTTCAGGTTGCTGCTTATTCAAATAAAAAGACTGCCGAAAATGCTCGTACAGTTCTTGATAACAATAAGATTCCTGCAGATATTTTTACATATCAGGATAATAAAAACCGCTTGTTCTACCGTGTAAGAGTTGGTCCTTATACAACAAAGAGCGAAGCAGAGTATTGGAAAGCTAAGATTGAAAAGATTTCTGATTTTGCTAAAGCTGAAAGTTATGTAACAAGTACTATCGAGTAGGATTTTGAAGAGAAACGAAGTTTGAGGTGGAATGAAAATATAAATATTTGTTATATATAATTTTAACTTCCGATTTTGACTTTTTAAGGCAATTAACTATATATGAAAAAGATATGGTTGATTGCCTTAATTGTTTTAAAGGCGTTGTATGCGGAAAATGCGGTGGCCGATGGTAGTAAAGATGTTTACTCAGATGTTGGCGCGGTGGAAAAAACGGTAGCGAATTTATTTTGGAAAAATTTTCGCTTGGAGCCTTATGCCAGCTGGAGTAGTGTTCTTACTAAAAGAGAAAGCGAGTCTAGTGGGGCACAGACTGGTTCTGGCGGGGAGACGTTTTCTGGCGGGGCAGGAGAAGTTTTTCCGGGGCTGGATTTTATTCCCGGTGATTTAACTCTTGGTGCAAAACTGTTCGTTCCGTTTGTGGAAGGGCGTTTTTATACCAAAGGTTCATTTTGGGACGAGCCGTTCTTTGAAAGCGATTTTCTACAAAAACAAGCGTGGAACTTCGGGCTAAGTGTTACAGACGGCGGATTTTCAAAAAAGATTCCTTTTGTTGTAAAAGTCGGGCATCTTGGGGCGGGCGGCGCATTCACCAAAATAAATAATCCTGTTTTGGGAACATCCGTTAATCCTTTTTATGCGTCCGTTGGCTCTACCACTGCAATTACGGCAAATCTTCCTTCAAGTTCAAGTTTTTCTAATCCAGTTTCCGGTTTTGTACAGGTTAGTTTTGGCGATAAAAAAAAGTTTTTCAGAACCGGAACAGTGAATGTTTTTGTGAGGTTGCCGGATTTTTGTGAAAGCAAGGAAGCTGGTGGAACGTATGCGGTTTCAGGGCTGTTCAAATTGTTTATTCCTGGTGTGCAGAAAATAAAAACTTCGGCGTTGAATTTTGGATTTGCGGCAGGAATCTTTCCATTTTTTAACGATGATTTTTATTCCGAAAAATCCTGGTTTAATAAAATCCGGCCGTTTGAAGAGAAATCCTGTT
>JAILCM010000290.1 GCA_024680155.1 Treponema sp. | reverse complement strand
ACAATTCTAGGATATTTATATGGAGCAGTGGTCTTTTTTACAAAGTTCTGAATGTCTTTTACAAGTTCTTCGCTTGGTTCATAACCTTTTGCAAGAATGATTGTTGCCTTTACAACTTGTCCACGAACAGGATCTGGTGCTGCTGTAACGGCACATTCAACAACAGCCGGATGCTGCATAAGAACTGATTCAACTTCAAAAGTACCGATTCGGTAACCGGAACATTTGATTACATCATCATTACGACCTGTAAACCAGAAATATCCGTCTTCATCACGCCAAGCATTATCGGATGTATGATAGTAGCCGTCATGCATTACAGATTTTGTTTTTGCAGAATCACCAAAGTATTCCATAAACAGACCTGGGAAGTTACCATTCTTCATATCAACAACGATTTCACCAACTTCACCGTCTTCTACTTCGTTTCCTTCTTCGTCAATCAAAGTAACGTTGTAATATGGAGCTGGTTTTCCAAGACTTCCTGGTTTTATGCGTTCATTACCGTAATTAAATAGCGAAAGTGTTGTTTCGGTTTGTCCAAAACCTTCACGAATCTCTTTTCCAGTGATTTCTTTCCATTTATTGAATACTTCTTCGGAAAGTGGCTCACCAGCTGTCGACCAATGTAGACAACTTGAGAAATCATACAAACTTAAATCTTCCTGAATCAAGAAGCGGTAAATTGTAGGTGGAGCACAGAAAGAAGTAATATGATGTTTTTCAATCTGTTTGATAAGGTCGATTGGCTTAAATTTATCGTGATAATCATAAATAAATACAGAACATTCAGCAATCCACTGACCATAAAGTTTTCCCCAAACAGCTTTACCCCAACCTGTATCAGCAACAGTAAGATGAAGTCCGCCTTTTTGAACCTGCTGCCAGTAAGATGCAGTAACAATGTGTCCAAGAGGATAAAGGAAATTATGAGAAACCAGTTTTGGATGGCTTGTAGTTCCCGAAGTAAAATATGCAAGAAGAATATCATCATTTTTGCTGATTTCTTCACGTTTGAGGGAATGGAATTCAGACAAAGCTGCATCGCTTACATTGAGATAACCTTCAGTAAAATCCAGCCAGTCAGGATGTTTTGACTTAAATTCAGCGCTCATTCCCTGGTCAATTCCAAATGGAGGAACTGCAACAAGAGTCTTAAGCGACGTACATTCTTTTTGAGCCTCTTCTATATAAGTAAAAAGTTCACGATGGTCTACGGCAACAACTGCTTTAATATAAGCGGCATTACAGCGGAAAACAATATCTTCTTTTGTAAGCATGTGAGTTGCAGGAATTACACTGGCACCAATTTTATGTAAAGCAACAATAGAAATCCAGAATTCATAACGGCGCTGCAGAATGAGCATTACAAAATCCCCGCGGTTAATTCCAATACTACGGAAATATGCTGCAGCACGGTCAGTACGCTCTTTTAGCTGACCAAAAGTCATTACAAGTTCTTCGCCATTATCATTACACCAGACAAAAGCCTTTGCATCTGGAGTACGTTTTGCAAGAACATCAACTACATCATAACCAAAGTTGAAATTCTCCGGCACCTTGATTTTATAATTTTCAAAAAAATCTTTATAATCTTTAAATTCTGTTCTTTCTAGAAAATCGTCTAACATATTAAATCCTATATAATTATAGCCAAAAATTTAGCTTTAGCGTTATTTAATGCCTGCATACCATGTTGTTTAGTTGCATCAAAATAAACACTGTCACCCTCTTCCAAAACCATTTCTTTTCCATCAATCACAAGCTTCATAGAACCTTCAATCATAAATTCAAACTCATGACCGGGATGTGAATTAAAATGTATTTCTTTTGTTTCTTCCGGCGTAATTGTTACAACAAATGGATCTGCTTTTCTATTCTGGAATCCAGCTGCCAAAGCCTGATATTTATAATCGCTTCTTCGATCTACAGAAAGTCCTTTATCTTTTTTAGTAAGACAATAGGAATGCATATGAGGTTCCTTTCCAGAGATAAGAGTTCCGAGATCAATACCATACTTTTTTGACATAGACTGCAAAATACCAACAGGAATATCAACAGTTCCAGTTTCATATTTTTTGTACTGTTCAATCGAAATTCCGCAAACGCCGGCAGCTTCTTCAACAGTAACATCCATAATTTCACGCAGACCAATTAATCGGTCTGCTACAGCTTTAATCTCCTCGTTCATATTTCACCTCTTTATTTTATATTATAGTTTTTCTGCTTAAAAATCAATAGAAAAATTAAAATATATTTAAGATATTTAGTATTATTAAAGTTGAATCAGAAGAGAAAAAAAATTA
>JAILCM010000210.1 GCA_024680155.1 Treponema sp. | reverse complement strand
ACCTGGCCAAAAGGTTATTCTGATGGTAACGCCGGCTGGAACCTTGAAGGAATTGATCTTTCTGAATATGACAGACTTAGAGTTGAACTTGAAAGCAATGATGCGACAGGACTACACATTTCTTTAAATGAGAAAGATGGTAAAAATTATCATACTTTCAGTACTCAGATTGAGCCAAATGTTTTCGAAGCTAATTTAAACGGTGAAGGCTATTCATATAAAAATGATGATTCAGTAACTCCTGATAGATCAAAAGGCTTAAGCCTGGATATTCGCACCTGGAATGAAAAGCCAAGAACAAAAGATCAAAAAACCGTTGTAAAGAGCGTTCAGCTTTTGAAAGGAAAACGCGTGATTAATGAAAACCTTATGATTGAGGGAAAAGGCTTTGGTTCCAGTTGCGGACACGCTATTGTTTATGATGGCGGAATTATTGAATGGGAAGCCAGCAGTGATAAATGGGGACTTGCCGGCTGGAATGTAAGAGGTGTTGATCTTTCAAAATATAAGAAAATCCGAATCGTATTGGGAGATGAAGCTGCTAAACAGAGTTTTGACCTCAAAATGACACAGGATGACTGTCACCTCTTCTTTACTTCTGTAAAACCAACAGTTCTTGAAGCAAATCTTGATGGAAGCGGCAATACTGGAGTCTGGCCAAATGGTGCAAAATGGGATATATCAAAAGGCATAAATGATATTCAGGTTCAAATTAATAATTTGACGAAAAATCAGAAAACAATAGTAAAATCTGTTACCTTACTTGCAGAAGACGATTCTCTTCCTCAGCCAGAAGCTATTATGCTGAACGGAAAAAAACTTGGTTCAAGAAGATACAAAGCATGGATTGATGACGATTTTGCAATTAACTGGGAAAAAGCAGACTGGTCTGAATGCGGCTGGACTTTTGAAAATCTTGAGTGTGATATTATCGAGGTAAAGGTTATTTATAGCGATGTTCCATTGCGCTTAGGCATCTGGGAAGCTGCAAATGATAATCAGACAAACTATCTTGATGACGGTACTCACATTTTCCGCATTAATCTTAAAACAAAAAAGCAGATTACTAAGAGCGGAGATATAGCTCCTGAGTGGCAGAAAATGACAACAGAGTTTGATTCTTCCAAGGGTGGTGTGATTACTCTTAAACCAGCTAACGGTGTTTACAGAACTGGCAAAAAAACTGTCGTTGAATATATTAAAGTAGAATAGAATTTTACATTGTTACTACAATACCCGACCTGCTCGCGGCACTGTTTTGCTGACAATTCTTACAAAATGATTCTTTTGAATTCACTTGTAAATTTAAAATAATTAGGGCTGCCCATTTTTTTTTGGACAGCCCCTTTGGGCGCATCCGTAAGTTGCGGTTTCGACAAGCTCAACCACATCTTACGGTCGGGTGTTCCGCGGCTTACCTACGGCCGGCCTCCGCACTCGTTAGTTTGCTTTGCAAACTGCCTCGCTTGCGGTGGCTGCTTCGCACCGCTTCATACCCTTGCGTTTAAAGTTTCCAGCTTACAGCTTCTTTACGACTATCGATAAATCTTGCATAAATTCCACCCTTTGCTACAAGTTCTTCGTGTTTGCCTTGCTCTGCGATGCGGCCTTTGTCTATTACAACAATCTGGTCGGCATTGCGGACTGTTTTTAGGCGGTGGGCAATCATGATTACAGTTTTTTCGCGGGTAAGTTCTTCTATGGCTGTCATAAGGTCGCGTTCGTTTTCCGGGTCAACGTTTGCAGTAGCTTCATCAAGAATGATGATTGGTGAATCTTTCATGATGGCACGGGCAATGGAAATTCGCTGACGTTCTCCACCACTTAAACTTGCACCACCTTCGCCAATTACTGTGTCGTAACCATTTGGAAGTGCTGATATAAAGTCGTGACAGCAGGCTTTTTTTGCGGCAGCGATTACTTTTTCCATTGGAGCTTCTGGCTGACCAAAACGGATGTTGTTGGCAATTGTGTCGTGGAAAAGGTAAACGTTCTGGAAAACAAAGCTGTAGTTTTTCATAAGGTTATCCATGCTGTAGTCGCGTACATCTTTTCCTTGGAGGGTAACGTTTCCTTTGTCTACATCCCAGAAGCGGGCAAGAAGATGACAGAAGGTTGTTTTTCCGCCGCCGCTTGGACCAACGATTGCGGTTGTAGAATGCTCTGGAATTGAAAGAGAAATTCCGTCGATAATTTTTCGTTTGTCGTAGGCAAAGTCGATATTGCTGGCATGGATAAATGACTTGTCGCTCCCTGCCGCCTTCGCAGCTTTTTCCGCCTTCGCAGCATCCCTACCCTCTATATCCATAGTCGGCAGAGCGAGAATCTTGCTTGCTTTTGTAACACCTAAATCAATTGTTCTTAAAAGTGCCGAGTAATTTCCGCCGGCTTCGAGGGCATTGAAAAGCATGAAAGAACAAACAAGCATTGTAGCGCAATCAGCAAGTGCCATAGTGCCAGCAAGGTAAAAGTACAAAGACGCAATCATCATGGCAACACCGCTGAGCTTTGCTACCAATGACTGAAGATTGGAAATTGGAATACAGCGCATTTCCATTTTGATGAGAGTCTTTTTTCTTCTATTAATTACCTCGTTTAATTCGCGGCTGCGTTTTCCAACAAGGTTGTAAGCCTTAACTTCTGCAATTCCCTGAATGTATTCCAGAACTTTTCCAATTTCTGCGGCATCGTCTCGGATTTTATCGGCAGAAATATCTTTTACTGCAAAACGCATAAAAAAGTTTACAAACTCAAAAAGAGCAAAACCTGCAAGAGCAACAAGTGCAATTCTCCAGTCAAAGAAAAAGAGCATGATGATAATGAGCGAAGTATCGAGCAAGCCCTGGAATACCATCATAACAGCTCGGGTTGCAACGTCTCCAACGGCTTCCATTGTGTTAGTTGTAACTGAAGTAATTTCTCCAAGACTATTTTCATTAAAGTAACCCATTGGAAGGTAACGAAGATGCTCAGCAATTTCAATTCGCTTTTGAGCACAGGTTCTGTAGCCGCCTTCGCACTGCCACATTGCGGTAACTTTTCGGGTGATAATTCCGCCAATCATACTTACGCACATAATTCCAAAGGAAATCCAGATTGTTTTAGTTTCAAAAGGTTGACCTTCGATTGCAGTTCCAATAACACCGCGGAGCATAACGGCAACCGCAGCAATTCTAAATGCCATAAAAAGTGAGTTCAAGATTCCAACGAAAATTGAGCCTGTAAACTTTCTACGGTTTTCTTTATCACAAAACTTGAAAAATTTTATTAACGTACTAAACATAAAAACCTCTCTGCCTATTCATCCTTACTTGAAACGTGGGCTTCCCACATATTCTTGTACAAACCACCTTTTGCCAGCAACTCTTCGTGAGTTCCTTCGCTGTCGATTACGCCGTCTTTAATTACGTACAATTTATCTGCATCTTTTACTGTAGAAAGACGGTGAGCAATTACTATCAAAGTTTTGCCTTTTACAAGCTGGGCAACTGACTTTTGAATGATTGCTTCGTTTTCTGGGTCGGTGTAGGCTGTGGCTTCATCCAGAATTACGATTGGGGCGTCCTTCATCATGGCACGGGCAATTGCAATTCGCTGACGTTCGCCGCCACTCAAATGAGCACCGCTTCCGCCAACGATTGTGTCAAAGCCGTTTTCAAGCGACATGATAAAATCGTAGCAGCCGGCTTTGCGGGCAATTTCTTCAACTTCTGCGTCGGTTGCATTCTGGCGGCCAAGACGGATATTTTCGCGAACGCTCATATCAAAAAGGAAGTTGTCCTGGCTTACATAGGCTACGCGGCTGTTGTATTCCTGAAGCGACAAATCTTTGATGTTTACGCCGCCAATTTCTACGCTTCCTGAATCTACATCCCAAAGTGAAGCGATAAGGCGGGCAATGGTAGATTTTCCGGAACCACTTGGGCCAACAAAAGCTGTGTATGAGCCTTGTGGAAGAACCATGTTTATGCCGTGCAAGATTTCGGGGTTTTTAAGGGGTGTCCCCTTAGGAGAAGGGGGTGTCGGCGCAACATCGTGCGACGCAGGGGGAAGGCTTTCCCCCTCATTATTCTTATGATAACTAAAATGCACATCGCGAAGAATGATTGAATTATCATAAGGCTTATTTGCATCAACAGAAGGGCGTTCAAGTTCGGGGAGTGTAATGATTGAACCAACTTCGCCAAAAATTGCACCTGCTTTGGCAATATCGTCGTGGTAGGTAAAGGCAATCAAGAACGGCTGAATGGCACTAACGGCAAGAACTATCACTGTAATAAAAAGTGAAGCATCAATTTTGCCATTCAAAAACATAAAGCCGCCAATCGGGAGAAGTGAAAATAGCAAGGTTGGAGTTACAACTGTTGCAACGGCATGGGGCCAGATACAATCGCGCATCCATTCTACATAGCAGGCTGAACCTTCCTGAGCTGCAACAACAAAACGCTCATAGCTGGACTTAGATTTTCCAAAAGCCTTTATAACTTCAATACCGTTAATGTATTCAACGGCGGTATCGTTCAAAGCCTTAGTTTTATCTAGGGCAAACTTAAAGCGCTTTTCGCCATCTTTCATCATAAAGCACATTGCAATAAGACCAATCGGTAAAACTGCCATGCAGGCAAGTGCAAGTCGCCAGTCCAATACAAAAAGATAAACTACAAGAACAACAGACAAAACTATGTTTGAAGTATATTCAGGAACGATGTGGGCAAGAGTTGTTTCCATGCTGTCAATTCTTTCTATTATAATACTCTTGAGAGAACCCGACGGCATATCCAAAACTGTTCCAAGAGGAAGTCTTGTAAGCTTATCGCACATTGATTTTCTGATGTTTCCAAGCAGATTGAAAGTTGCGATATGGCTCATGCTTGTAGAAATTGCATGAAATATAACATTTCCAGCCCAGAAAGCCGCCGTAATTCCACATTCCTGCAAAAACAGGTGCCAGTCACGAACTCCAGCCAAAAGCTGCTGAACAATTCGTGCAATAATAAAGTATGGTGCAATACAACAGGCCACACTCAAAAGAGCAAAGAACACGCTGACAATGTACTGTCCCTTTTTACTTCCTGCAAAATAAAAAATCCAGCCAAGAAGACCGCGGTGTGCAGCTTTAAAGCTTGGTGAACTTTTTGGTACAGGACGTTCACTTTTTTTAGATGACATATAAACTCCTTTTTTTGTTAGTTTTTACTAACTTATTTATAATAAAAATCGGTATTTTATTAGTCAAGACTAACATGCTGTTTTGTGTAAATTTAAATTGCAGAATGGAGTAAAAATTGCTTTGTAGAGTGAAAAAACGGGACCGTGGAAAAATAGCCCTGAATAAAAAACCGGCCGCAGATAAAAGTCCACAGCCGGCAAAAATTTGGATTTAATCTTTTATAAAAGGAATATTTTTTTAATTATTGGTCGATTTACGCTAAACTTAGAATGTGTATTTCCAGTAAATTGGGAAGTTGATTGTTTTTGCTGTTTTTGTAAGATTTACGAAAACACCACCACCAATTGTGTTGTGTTCATTAATTACATAACCTGCTGTAGGGCTAATTCCAACGCTCCATGCATCTTCATTATCAAAGTCGTTGGTAAAGTTTCCGTAAAGATTTGCAAAGAAAGCATCTGTAAAGAAGTAGTTTACGCTTGCAGCTGTGTAAAGTTCGTTTGCTTCATCTTCGTCACCACCAACTGCAAATACAGCGTCTGCGGCAATTCCAAGAGCATCTTTTTCAAATACAACTGCAGCGTTGATAAGATTTCCTGAAATATTGAAGTCTTCAATTTCTCCGTTGTAAGTAAAGCCAGCATTCAAAGTAAGACCTTCAACTCCAGTGAATGAAGTATATGCACCGATTGTACGGTCATCAGAAGCAATGTTGCGGAAAGCTGCACCAAAAGCAATTGTTTCGCCAACTGAATATTCAGCACCAAAATTTACAAGAGGTGTTTTATCTTCTTTTCCAAAATAAGTAATAAAATCAATACCACCAGAAATTACAAGTCCGTCGATTGGGTATACAAAAAGTCCAAAATCACTTCCAAAGTTTGAAGCTTCAATTTCTGAATCAAGACAAGGCAAGAAAGATCCTGCAACATTATAACCTTTGTGGAAACCGATTCCGAGCAAACTGATAGGGCGGTATTCAATAAAATAGTCATCAACAAAAGCATCAGAACCAATAGCAAGAGAATTGTCGTCTTCCTGATTTACATCAATAATAAGTTTTGCACCTACATCAAGTTTTTCTGAAGTATATTCAGCTTTAGCTTCATTCTTAATTCCTGCAAAAGCAGTTTCAGTATTGTCATCTGTAATGTTGATATTAACAATACTAGATGAAAGTTTATTTTCAAATGTCACTTCCTGTGCAAATGAAATAGCTGCGGTGAATGCGCATAAAGCTGCAACAATCACCAATTTTTTAGATTTTATCATATTAACTCCTGTGTTAGTATAAACTAACGGCGAGGATAATATAACGATATGGATTATTTGTCAATTGAGTTAGTATATACTAACAAAATGTTATTGACCTGCTAGCCGATTTTTGCGATAATTCAAGGACATTTTCAAATCTCTTCCATGGGGGAGTAGCGGGCGTCTTTTTGCGAAAAAAAACGTAGAAAAGGCGTAACAAGTCAACATACTGGTTTTGGGTATGCCTCGGCGGCCTGGTCCTGGCTTGTATTAAATTGCGAGACTCATGATTAAGGACTCTTACTATGGAATGGAATCTTATCTTTTTTGTAAACAGCGTTCTGCTCGGTGTTGGGCTTGCCATGGACGCTTTTTCAGTTTCAATCGCAAATGCTTTAAACGAATCCCAGATGAAAAAAGGCCGCATGTGTTTTATTGCAGGCATTTACGCGTTTTTTCAGTTTGCCATGCCTATGATTGGTTGGATTTGTGTTCACACGATTGTTGAATATTTTAAAAGTTTTGAAAAATTTATTCCGTGGATTGCGTTGATTCTGCTTTTGTACATCGGTGGAAAAATGATTTTTGAAGCAATCCGCGGTGAACCAAAAGATGAGAAAAAAGAAGAATCAGTTTCTGCGGCGTTAAAACTCACTTTTTCAACACTTTTACTTCAAGGAATCGCAACTTCAATTGATGCACTTTCGGTTGGTTTTACAATTGCAGATTACGGTTTGCTTATGGCACTGGTTGCGTCATTAATTATTGCCGTAGTAACTTTTGCAATTTGTATGACAGGCCTGTTAATTGGTAAAAAAGTTGGCGACAAACTGGGGGCTAAAGCAACTTTGATTGGCGGACTCATTCTTGTTGGAATTGGAATTGAAATTTTTGTAAAAGGCGTGTTTTTCTAATCATCGTTTCGATATTCAATTTTTATAGAACCAACAACAAAAGTAAATTCCCTTTTTTCATTTTTTTTTCAGAATTTTGTTCTATCCTTTATTCATATTAATTTCGGGCATTTTTTGCTTCCAAATTTTATGATTTTCTATAGGAGAACAATATGAAAAAAACTCTATTAAAACTTACAGCACTTATAACAATGCTGTGTGCATTTTCTAGTTGTGATACTTTACTAAATTCTTTGCACACTAAAGATGGTGAAAAAGATAATACAAAAAATGAACAGACTGAATCTGAAAAAGATTCTTCCGATTCAGAAAAAGATCCAATTGAATCCGGCGATTCTACATCAACAAACGGAATTGCAGATTTAGCAGACAAATCTTTCTTATATTATGAAGATTCTTTCCAAAGCCAGTATATATATTTTAAGGATGCGGCAACTGTTGTTTTCTGTTCAAAAGATAGTTCCAAAAAATGGAATACAGAAGAATGCACCATAAATGAAACCGGACGTTTTTATTCAAAAATTCTGGAGCATTCAATTACTGTAAAGGTTATAGATGGAAAAATAATCTTCTATAAAAATGTAATAAATGCAAAAGGAATTGATGAAAATGCAAATGTAAAAGAAGATGGCTCAGAAGGTCTTTTGGGAACATGGGTTTATTCAGGCTATCTAAATCCTTTCAAATATACAATTACACAAAATACAATTTCGCTTAATGACGTTGTAACAAAATCTTATACATTCAAAAATGGAATTTTGTATGTTGACGGAAAAGTTGGCTTTTATTACGATGGCAAAAACCTTTACACAGAAGGCGTACAAGAAGCAGACGAAATTTCAGACACAACGTTGATAACTGAAATAAAAAAATATGCAGACTGTAAAGATAAAGATGATGAAAGTGGAAATGAAACAGAAGATTCTGACTTATTGTACAAAGTGCTTCCAGCGGGAACAGACGGAACCGCTGGTACAGATGTAACTTACGTGACTTTTGGAGAATGGCCTCAGACCTTAAAGGAAAAATCGGTTACAATTGACGAAAAAGATTTTACTATTGTAGGTGCATTCACTTATTACAAGGGAAGTGATGATGCGTGGTATGCAAAAGTTTCAAAAGATTATTACAAAGTTGAACCAATCAAGTGGAGATTACTTACAGAAAACTACGGTGGCAAAAAACTCCTGCTTGCAGATCAGATACTTATAAACTGTGCCTTCTATGACTATATAGATGAGGAGAGAACTATCGAAGGAAATAAAATATACTCGAACAACTATAAGGAAAGCCGTGTAAGAGCTTATTTAAATGGACTTTCATATTACAAAAAGGAGCTTTTCTATCAATCCGAAACAACAGACAGTTCTTTTGTAGGTAAAGGTTTCTTACAGACAGCATTTTCTGCTTCTGAACAGGAACAAATTGCAACAACATTGGTTGACAACAGCCTGGAAAGCACAACACCAGATTCTTATGATGAAGAAGACAAATGGAACAATTATATCTGTGAAAACACAAATGATAAAATCTTCCTTCTTAGCGTGCAGGAAGTTACAAGAGAAGCTTATAAATTTAATAAAGAAAGCTCTGAAGATAAAGTAAGAATCCGCTTACCAACAGATTTTGCTGAAGCAAACGGTGCAGGTGATATTTGGTGGCTTCGCTCGCCTACAAATTATAGTTCCGAAAATGCACATTACATTTACTCTGAAGGGCAAGAAATTAACAACCGCGTAAAATATAAAGACTATGGTGTAGTACCAGCTTTGTGTCTTTAATTTTCGTAATACAGATAAAAACGAATTAAATAAAAAAGGACTGATTCTTGCAATTCTGGAATCAGTCCTTTTTCATCAAAGCCACAGACAATATCAGTCTTATCTTTATAAATTTGAATCGGCAAAATGCTTAGTAAACCACCCCATCATCTTTTGTGCAATAAAAATATTTACAAAAACCAGGATTGCACCAAGAGCCATAAATGCGGCGGCAAAAAGTGCGGAATCTTTTATACATAAAAGGCATTTGCATATAATCAGCGTGTTAACAGGAAGGCAAATTAAACTTGTAATGCAGGCTGGAATATAACGACGGAAAATGCTCACCTGAATCAAATGTACAAAAAAGTGAAGGTCGCAGCCAATAAAAGCTCCAAGCCAGATGTACCATAAAAAATTGCGGTCTAAAAAATAGGCCAGTGTAGAAATTGCAATACACAAAATCAGTTCTTCGTAAACTGCAAAAGCAAAACCTTCTGTAGAAAAATTTTTGTAGCAGCGGAGGAAGGATGGAAAACGTTTTTGAAGTTCTGTTTCATTTTGACGTAAAAAAAACTTAAAGCCGATTATTTCTTCCATATCATGAAACATAAAAATTATTGGAAAAAGCCAGACGTATTCTTTCATAAAACCTCCAATACCATCGTCATTTGTTGTAAGCTCCGCGAAATGATGTAGTAGATTTTTTTATAGCGATATTATATACTCTTTGTAATAGTTAGTCAAAACTAACACAATATTTTTAGAGGTGATGTTATGTTAAACAAAGTTGCAATTTCAGATGTAATTGGCCGCGAAATAATTGATTCACGCGGAAATCCTACTGTAGAAGTAGACGTAATTCTTGAAAACGGTGTATTTGGTCGTGCCGCAGTTCCAAGTGGAGCAAGTACCGGCGAAAACGAAGCACTTGAACTCCGCGACGGAGACAAAAAACGTTACGGAGGAAAAGGCGTTCTTAAGGCTGTAGATAATGTAAATAAGATTATTGCTCCAGCTCTTAAGGGCATTAAAGTTTTTGAACAGCGCGCAATAGATATGAAAATGCTCGCACTCGACGGAACACCTACAAAGAGCAAGCTTGGTGCAAACGCTATTCTTGGAGTTTCACTTGCAACTGCTCAGGCTGCAGCTAAGGCTTTGAACATTCCACTTTATCGCTACATTGGTGGTGCAAATGCTCACGTACTTCCAGTTCCAATGATGAATATTATCAACGGTGGTGCTCACTCAGATGCTCCAATCGCTTTCCAGGAATTTATGATTCGTCCGGTTGGTGCAAAATCAGAAAAAGAAGCTATCCGAATGGGAGCTGAGGTTTTCCACGCTCTCGCAAAATTGCTTAAGGCCCGTGGGCTTTCAACTGCCGTAGGTGACGAAGGTGGATTTGCTCCAAAGTTCGACGGAATTAACGATGCCCTCGATTCAATTGTTCAGGCAATCAAAGATGCAGGTTATAAACCTGGTGAAGATGTAAAAATCGCAATGGATTGTGCTTCAAGTGAATTCAGTGTTGAACGCGATGGTAAATTCTTCTACAACTACAAGCAGCTTTCAAACGGAACTCCAAAAGATCCAAACGGAAAAGAACTTAGCGACGACGAACAGATTGCTTACCTTGAAGAACTCATCACAAAATATCCAATCGATTCTATTGAAGATGGTCTCGATGAAAATGACTGGGAAGGCTGGAAAAAACTTACAGCACGCATTGGTGACCGCTGCCAGCTTGTAGGTGATGATCTTTTTGTAACAAACGTTAAGTTCCTCGAAAAAGGAATTAAGATGGGAGCAGGTAATTCAATCCTTATCAAAGTAAATCAGATTGGTTCTCTTACAGAAACTCTCGAAGCAATTGAAATGGCACATCGCCATGGTTACACAACAGTTACAAGTCACCGCTCCGGCGAAACTGAAGATACAACAATTGCAGATATCGCAGTTGCAACTAACAGCGGTCAGATTAAAACAGGTTCAATGAGCCGCACAGACCGAATGGCAAAATATAATCAGTTGATTCGCATTGAAGAAGAACTTGGTGATGCGGCTGTTTACGGTTATAAAAAGTTGAGATAGAGAAAAATACAATAAATTAAAATAATCCCTGCTAGTATTGGCGGGGATTTTTTGTAATAATGAGGGTATGAAAAAATTATTCGAAAGCTATAAAGATTATTTTAGAGTTGGTGCCGCAATCAGCGGAATTATTTTGATGAATGATGAAGAAAGAGCTGAACTTTTTGAAAAGATGAAGGCTCGTTATGCAGATTTTAAAAAGAATTTTAAGCCAACACCTGAATTCCCGGAATTTAAGTTCCCGGAGCCACAACCTCTTACAAAAGGTCAAATGCCAGATTACGAACTTGCCGCAAATCAGTTTAATCTTGTAGTTGCCGAAAATGAATGCAAGATGGGTTCAATTTACCACAAGGGAGCTGACGGCCAGCCTTTTTTTGATTTTACCGCAGCTGATCGACTCCGTGATTTTGCAAAGAAAAACGGTCAGGACATGCGCTGGCACACTCTTGTATGGCATAATCAGTCACCAAAATGGATTTTTGAAAATGATGACGGCAGCAAAGTAAGCCGCGAAATTCTTGAAGAACGCCTTAAGAAATACATCTTTACCGTTGGTGAACGTTACCGCGACGACATCTGTTCAGTTGATGTTGTAAACGAATGTATCAGCGATAAAAACTTTATTCTTCGTGATGGTGCCGACCGTTCTCAGTGGTTTGATATTCTTGGCCCTGATTATGTAGATAAAGCATTTTTCTGGGCAAAAGAAGCATTCCCAAAATCAAGTCTTGTAATTAATGATTATAATCTGGAAATGGTTCCGGGAAAGCGCGAAGGAATGTACAAACTTCTAAAAGGTATGAAAGAACGCGGAGTTCCAGTAGATACAGTCGGTCTTCAAATGCACATCAATATTGAATATCCGCCGGTAAGCGAAATTGAAAAAACAATCGAACTTTACGGAAGCCTTGGTCTTAATGTAATTGTAACCGAAATGGAAATTTCAATGTATGCAGACAAGGAGCAGAATCAGGGCAAGTTTGAACCTCGCAAGGAATACACACCAGAACTTCTTGAAAAGCAGGCACAACGTTACGCCGAAATTTTCGAATGCTTTAAAAAAGAAGCAAAAGCCGGAATATTAAAAGATGTAGTTCTTTGGGGAATTACCGACCGCATGAGCTGGAAAAACGGATTCCCAGTTCCAGGCCGCACCGATGCCCCACTTCTTTTTGATGGAGACGGAAAACCAAAACCAGCGTTTGAAAGATTGTGTAAATAAAGATAAAGAGGGGAGAAGTCTCTCCCCTGCGCCGCACATGCCTAAAATCGAAGAGCCGTTAAAAAAAATACACTGTATTTTTTAGGCTCATCGAAATAACGGCTCGTGAGATTTATCGAACGTGTTGCGTCGTACCCCTCTCTGCGGGAGTTCCCGCAACGCCCCTATTCTTCCAATTTTTCTTCCATCCACTTAGCTACACCGTCGTTTTCGTTGGATGCGCAAATTTCATTGGCGGCGGCTTTTACTTCTTCGATTGCATTTTCCATGGCAATGCCTTTTCCGCAAAGTTTGAGCATTCCAATGTCATTAAAATCGTCACCAAAAGCGGCAATTTTGGATGTAGGGATATTGAGATAGCGGCACAATTCTGCAATGGCTTTTTCTTTTGTTGCATCTTTTTTGCTTAGTTTGTACCACGGAATATCCGAAAAAGGAAGATAATCAACTTTATCAAGCCCGATAACAGAAACAACTTTTTCAATCTTTTCTTTATCCAGACTTTGAATGCACATTTTCATGCAGGTTTCGCGGAAATCAGAAAAATCATTAAAAGTCCAGTATTTGTCACCAAGTTCTTCTTTGGAATTTGAATAAAGACCATGTTCGTTATCTGCAGAAAGAGTTACTTCGTTTCCAAAAACATCGAATGCAGCGCCAATTAATTTGCGAACTTCTTCAACTGTAAACTCGCAGTTGTAAATTTTTTTATCCTGAAAATAAACAACTCCGCCGCCATTTGTAATTAGAATATCTGGTTCAATGCCATCAAGAAATTTTAATGCGTTTACTTTTGCTCTGGCAGTACAAATTCCAAAAAGCAACCCCTTTGACTGAGCCTGTCTGATAATTTGTTTTGTATAATCTGAAATTGATTTGTCGTTTCGGAAGAGTGTTCCATCTAAATCTGAAAGAATGATTGAAATCTTATCCATATGAATAATCCTTTTTTTTACAAGCACATCGTCATATACACAGGAATAAAGATTATATCATTATCTTGTGCGAGGTCTTTTGTGTATATAATAAAGCGTTCATGTTTTTTAGGTTTATATTTTTCTACATAATAGTCAAAAGATTCGTGATTTTTATAGGTTGATGATTTAACTTCTATCGGACAAAGATGTCCATCTTTTACAATTAAAAAATCGACTTCATATCTCTGCTCGGTTTTCTTTCCTTTTGGAGTATAATAGTATTCGTGGAAGAAAAGTTCATATCCTCTCGCCCTTAACATCTGTGCAACCATATTTTCAAAAATCATTCCAAGATTAGCTCCTAAATGTCCTGTAATGATTTTTTTGTACAAGTCTTCTTGAATAATATTTGAAGTTCTTAAAATTTGCGTAACTAAAAGGCCTGTGTCTCCCATAAAAAGCTTGAAATTATCAGACTCTGCAAACAAATCAAGAGTAATTTGTGGATTTGTTACATTGCGGCAATAGTTTCCAATCATTGATTCAGCGATGCATTTTACTGAAAAAACATAATTTCTGTAGCGGGCATTTTCATCTATACCAGAAAACTTGAATTTTGAATTATGATTTGAAAGCTGTTCCGGGATTGCCTTGAAAATTGGGGTTGTTTTTTCATGATTTTCATCGTCATATTTTCCAAGGTCTTCTTCATAAAGGGAAAGAATATTTCGTTTTATCATATCTATTTCCTGATAAGTCTTTCCCTGAACATAAGCATCTACGACTTGTGGCATTCCTCCAACAGCAAAATATGTTCGGAATGTTGTCATTATCTTTCTGTGAATCTTGTCGCCAACAGGAACTCTTTTTTCAAAACATTCTTTTATAAAAGGAGCAGTTACATTATCACCAGTTGCCCATAAAAATTCTTCAAAATCCATTGGATACATTTTTCTCTTGTCTTCTTCAGACGGAATTACAATTTCCTGACTTTTCTTTTTAATACTGATGAGCGAACCTGTCTCGATGTAATGATAGCGTCCGTCTTTTACAAGATATTTAATTGCTTCTCGTGCGCGAGGAAACTTTTGTACTTCATCAAAAATTATAACTGAGTTATTTGACTTTAAGCCCTTTCCAGCAAAAAGAAAAAGATTACGGAAAAATACATCCATGTTTCCGAGATTTTCGAAATTGTCTTTTATATCCTTTGAAGCATTTACAAAATCAATGAGCAGATAATCATCATATTCATTTTTTGCAAACTCTTCCGCAATGGTGGACTTTCCTACACGACGTGCTCCGTCAATCATAAGTGCAGAAGTTCCATTAGAAGTTTTTTTCCATTCCAGCATTTCATCGTAAAATTTTCGCTTAAAAGGTATCATGATAATATTATATACCGAAAATAAAACATTTGAAAGTGATATTTTTCACGAAAATAAAGTATTTAAAACGACAAGATTTCACGAAAATAAAAAATCTGCCGTTTTTTACAGAACGGCAGATTTTTTTAGAAAGTTTTACAAAAAATTGAACTCGCTCTATTTAAGTGCTTCTTTAAGAACTTCGAGATTTTTTTGCATTATTCCAAGATATGATGTTCCTTTTTTAATGTCTTTTGTTGTTGTAGACTGCATAGAATCAAAAGTAAGAATCTTTGCATTCTTTTTCTTGCTTGACTGGATAATTGTTCGGGCAATTTTTCCATTACCGCTTTCTATCTGACATACATTATTAAGAGAAAGTTCATCTACCTTGTTTGCAAGGAAAATAATTGTTTCAAAGCTTGCTTCTGTTTCTGCAGAACAACCTACAAATGCTGCATAATATTTTAAACCATAATCATCTACAAAGTAGCGGAATGGGAAGCGGTCGCCGAAAAGAAGGGTATTTGTTTTGCCATTCTTTACTACTGCTGTAAAGTCAGAATCAAGTTTATCGAGTTTTGCGGCATAGGCATTGTAATTTGCCTTGTATGCAGCTGCATTTGTAGAATCAACATCACAAAGTGCATTGGTTATCTCAGTACAAAGAATTTTTGCATTACGTACAGAAAGCCATACGTGTTCATCATATTCAACTTCTTCTTCATCACTTGAATGATGGTGGTGGTGATGATGATGACCTTCAGCCTCATGGTCGTGATGCTCATGCTCTTCGTCCTCGTCTTCATCATGATGATGGTGTCCACCAGAAAGGTGTTCTGCAATTTCTTTTCCGCTCATTGAAGCTGGGAAAAATGTCGGCCAGTATTTTTCAGGATCTTCTATAGCATCAAAACTTATGTTACTCATTCTAAGATGAAAATGTTCTGCTTCGGCAGGTTCAATCATATGATCATTTATTTCAATAAAGCGAGGTGCGGTAGATTTTTTATCCATAGATTCAAAGCGATACATTGCAGCTTTTGTTCCACCAGACCATACCTGAATGAAATATCCTACATACTTATATTTTGCGCTTACGCTTTTTCCATTATCATACTTATAAGTAATTTTATTTCCTTTAATTGTTAAAGAAGCAATATCAGTTTTGTAACCAGTCTTGTAATACTCCTTATATTCCTGAGCAGTCATTTTTCCATCTTCAGATTTTTCTTCCCAAGCCTCATCCAAAGTTCCGTCTAGAACCAGAGGATATGGTGACTGCCAGCTTCCTTCCCAATCTGAAAGACTTCTATCTTTTACTTCATTATCTTCAAAAGTAGAAACTTCCTTTCCATGATGATGCGCGTGCTCTTCTTCCTCTTCTACCTGCATTCCTTCTTTTACTTCCTCGGCTTTAACTTTGTCGCCGAGAGTTTCCATGAGGTTGATAACCTTCATGTTTTTGTTGGTTGCATTTTTGAGAGCATCTTTTACCCAGCCGTCGCTTTCTCCGCCAACGTAGATGAAAATATCTGCAGTTGAGATTTTTGCAATATCCTGAATTGATGGCTGATATGAGTGGAGGTCTACACCGTTTCCAAGAAGAAGGGTGAGTTCAACGTTCTTTGCGTTATCACCAAGGATTTCGCGGGTCCAGTCGTACTCAGGAAAGATTGTAGTTACGACTTTGAGTTTGTCTGATTTTTTTGCTTTTGCGGCAAAAACTGATGTTGTGAGTGCGAAGAGAATTGTCACTCCTGCGATTATTTTCTTTAGTTTCATATTAAACTCCTGTTTATATAGATTGTTGGGTCAAGCCCGACAATGACAAAACTGTCATTACCTGGCTTGACCAGGGAATCTTCTTTATGCAATAGCTTTCTCATCTAGACAACTCCTGAGAGCAGCCGTGATTGCTTCCTTATTATATCCCTTGCCGATGATTACTAGCTGATTTACTCTGTCGCCGAATTCCTCGTCCCAAGCCTCTTTTACATCAGGATTGTATTCGAGGTATTCCTGCTTCTGTTTTTCTTCCAGAGCGTCTATCCAATAGGCAACTGTCATTACTGAAGAATTACGGCCGGCCTGTTCAAAAAGCTGCACGTTGGCATCTGCATCGGAAAACCAGATGTAGCCCTTTGCGCGGATAAGCTCCTTTGGATAATTGTTGTTTACAAAATTCATAAAGCGTTCGCGGTTGAAAGGTCTTTTTTCTTCAAACACAAAGCTTGAAATTCCATATTCTCCTGTACAGCCCTGACTTGCACGATTCGGCTCGTTCAGGCTGTTGATTGCTTTTTGAATTGCGGAAGAGGAATCGATCTGTTCGTAGTTGAATGGCTCTGTTGTTGTAATCTGATCGATGTCGATATTTCCGTTTATACTATGGAAAATCGGTGCACGTGGCTGGAAGTCGCGGATGATGGCTTCGACTTCTTTAAGCTGTTCCTGAGTTAAAAGATCACATTTGTTCAACACAATAAAATTA